>JAFULE010000032.1 GCA_017483235.1 Faecalibacterium sp.
GCAGCAGATGCAGCGGATGCAGTTTGCCGCGGATCTGGCCCAGATCAAGGCCGCGTATCCCAGTGAACAGGCAGAGACGGTGGAAGAACTTGGGGAAACGTACATTCGGCTGCGCGCTGCGGGCATCGACAACTTGACCGCATACAAGGTGCTGCAGGCACAGGCAGCACAGACCGTGGCCGCCGCCCCGCCCAGCACCGGTGATGTAAAACCTGCTGCGGACACCCGAAAGAGCGAGTTTTACACCAGCGAAGAACTGGACCGGATGAGCGACGAAGAACTGGAAGCCAACTGGGACAAGGCTTATAAGAGTATGATGCGCCTTGGCCGGTAACGGCAAAACAACAAAAAGCCGGGAGTGACCCGGCAGGAAGGAATCGATTATGAGCTATCAGAATTTTAAGCCCCGCATTTGGGCAAAGGCCATTCAGCATGAGCTGGTGCGGGAAAGCGTTTATGCAGCTGACTGCAACCGCGAGTATGAGGGCAGCGTACAGAAGGCCGGCGACAGCGTACGCATTCTGGGCGTGGGCAAGCCCACCATTACCAAGCAGATCGGCGGCGAGATCAAGCTGGGCACCGCAGAGACCGTGGCCGATACCAGCGCCACCATGGTGGTGAACCACATCGCCTACTTCAACGTTAAGGTGGACGACATCGACAAGCGTCAGGCCCAGGGCAAGGTGCTGGAAGCTATTATGAGCGAAGGCAACGAGGGGCTGACCAATGCGGTGGACGAGGATATTGCCGCGCTGGCCAAGGATAAGCTGGCCAAAAAGCTGGTCGCCCAGATCCTGACAAAAGATAATGTGATGGATTGGGTGGACGCCTGTGTGCTGGCCCTGCTGCAGAATGATGTGAGCCGCAAAACCAAGATCTTTGCCACGGTGCCCCCCTGGCTGTGGATGCTGGTGAAAAACAAGCTGACCGAGGTTGACACCGACAACAGTGGCCGGATCCGCAGCATGGAGATCGGCAACTATGGCAATGTGACCTTCAAGTGCTCGAACAACTGTGCGCAGGATGGCGAAAACAGCCTGCCCATGTTCCGCACTGCCCGCGCCATTGCTGCAGTGCAGCCCATGACCCACGTGGAGGCCTATCGCCCCGAGGCGGGCTTCAGTGATGCGGTAAAGGGTTTTGTGCTGTATGAGCAGAAGATCGTGCGGCCCAAGGAACTGATCGTACTGCCCTGCAAGCAGGGTTAATGAAAAGGAGGATAAGCTATGGCTATCGTGAAGATCGACCCGGCGGCTGCTGTGCTGAATGATGGCGTGACTATGGCCTTTACTGCCATTGATGCTGCAGACGGCCTGTATCTGAATTTTGCCGGTCATACCGACACCAGTATTGCTGTGCTGCTGCAGAACACCGACGCCGGCGCAGCCGAGGTGGTTGTGAAGCAGGGCGACGGCATTGGCGGTGTGGTGGATATCGCAGTGACGGTACCGGCCAGCGGCTTTGCTGCCGTGGCGCTGGATTCGAGCAGCTTTATGATCACCAAGGGCGACTATAAGGGCTATGTGCATCTGACCGGCCCCGCCACCGTAAAAGTGGCCGGTGTTGGCATGCCGTAACCCGGCGTGGAAAACACGTTGAATGAGTGAAAAACAGGGCGGCCGGGCAGGATTTGCCTGCCGCCCTGTTTTGGAAAGGAATGCCAATGACATGGAAAGAAGTGAAGATCGCCACACTGCAAAAGTGCTTTAGCTGGAACGGCGAAAGCAGCCTGACCGACAGCCGCAACGAAGAGTATCTGGCAGCGATGCCGGGGGCAGCCAACGAAGCATTGCTTGCCCTGTGGAACGATCACCATACCCGGCAGACTATGCCGGTGCAGCTGAGTGGCCCGGTAGAGCTTGCGGCAGTGCTGAAAGAATGGCTGCCCGGTAGCCGGCCGCGGGTGATGGCGGACCTGGGGGGCGGGTACCCGGTAGAGCTGACCGACGGTGGCGTGGTGAATGGCTGGCTTGTGCCGGGGGAAAACTGGCCGGCGCAGGTGCTGGTGGAGTATGAGACGCGGCCCGAGATCATCACCGCGGAAACCCCTGACAGCTACGAGCTGCGCTGCGGCCCCGAACGGGCAGTGCTGCTGCCCTGGCATATCGCCGGAGAGGTGTACAAAGAGGATGACATCAGCATTGCCACCCAGTACCTGAACGAATTTGAAGCAGCGCGGCAGGCGCTGCAGTGGAGGCCCGGCGTGGGGGCGGTGATGACCGCAGCCTGCCCGGTGTTTGACCTGTGATGCCCTTCAGCGTGCCTGCCGGCCCCACCCTGCACACCAAGGTGATCGATGCCTTTTACGGCATCGACTACTCCAACGACCCCGGCAACGTGAACGAACACCAAAGCCCCTATGCGCCCAACATGATCCGGGACGTGCCGGGCAAGGTGCGCAAGTGCATGGGGTACCAGCGCATGGCCGAGTACGGCGGGCGCATCAACGGGGCGCACACCCTGCGCACGGTGGACAGCACCGGCGCGCTGGTGTACACCACCCTGATCCATGCGGGCACGGCGCTGTACGATAAGGCCACCGGCGCCGAGGTCTGCGCCGGCCTTGCGGACGAGCGCAGCACCAGCGTGCAGCTGGGCGAAGCGATGTGGCTGCTGGACGGCAACCGGCTTTTGCGGGTGATGCGCACCGCCGACGGCATTGCGGTGACCCCGGCCGGCGAGGTGGCCTATGTGCCTACCGTGACCATCAGCAAAGAGCCGGGCGGCGGCGGCACCGCATACGAGCCGCTGAACATGCTGCAGCCCAAGTTCACCGAAACCTTTTTCGGCGACGGAACCAGCACCGAATACCATCTGAGCTATGCCGATCTGGACAGCGCCGATGTGACCGTGCAGGTGATGGACACCGAAACCGGCGAGTGGGTGACCACACCCCCCACCTTGCATTACACGGTGGACGCCGCAAACGGTGTGGTGACCTTTCTTGCAGCGCCGGCCGAGGGTGTGGGCGGCGAGGACAATGTAAGCATCACCGCAAGCAAAACCCATGCGGGCTATGCCGACACCATCAACAAATGCAGCATCTGTGTGCTGTACGGCGTGAACGGCATGCCCGACCGGATGTTTGTTTCGGGCCACCCCACCATGATCAACCGGGACTGGTACAGCGCACAGAACGACCCCACCTACTGGCCGGACACCGGCTACAGCATTCTGGGCAGCGGGCGCAGCGCCGTGATGGGCTATGCCATCCTGAACAACTACCTTGCCGCCTACAAGGACGTGGCCGAGCCGGAGCGGGCGGTGATCTTGCGAAACGGCGCTTTAAGCGACGAAGGCGAGCCGTTGTTTGTGCTGGCGGGCACCATGGCCGGGCCGGGCGTGCTGAGCAAATACAGCTGTGATTATCTGGAAAACGAGCCGCTGGCCCTGACCGGGCAGGGGGTGTATGCTCTTTCGCCCAGCGACATCAGCGGCGAACGGCAGAGCCAGAACCGCAGCTACTACGCCGACGGCGGTCTTTTGAAGCTGCTGAACCTGAAGGAAGCGGTGGCCTGCGTGCACAACAGCATGTACTGGATCTGCACCGGCGGCGAAGCCTACATTCTGGACGGCCTGCAGCCCATGACCCACAGCGGGCGGCCTTACAGCACCCGGTTGTATGCAGCGTTCCACCGCACCAACCTGCCTGCCCGGTGCATCTGGACCGAGCAGGACGGCAAAGAACTGTGGTTTGGCAGTGCGGCGGGCGTGGTGTACCGGTTTTATACCGACCCCGAAACCCCCACCAGCTACAACGACGACGGTGCACCGGTGGGCGGCGCGATCGGCGCCTGCTGGGAAACGCCGGAGTTTGGCGGAAACGTGTTTTACCGCACCAAAAACTTCCGGTGGCTTGCGGTGCAGCTGCGGGCGGGCCTTGCGGCCACCGCAAGCTTGTACGGCATGCGGGACGGCCTGTGGGAGCTGCTGCGCGAGATTGGCGCCGAGCTGAAATACTGGAGCTGGGAAACCTTTGATTGGTCAAGCTTCAGCTGGTCGAGCAATCTGGAAAACCAGACCCTTTCCAGCAAAACGCGGCTGAAAAAGCTGGCCCGCACCCGCTACCGCATCGAAAACAACAAAATCGACGAACCGCTGGGCCTGATGGCCATCGGCTTTGACTTTACCGAGCCGGGCGGCAGATACAAGAGGTGAGATTTTATGCAACTGACCCGAATTACCGAGGAAGATCTGGCGCTGTACCCGGGCGTACGCGGGCAGGAAACGGTGCCCCGCATCAGCGTAGAAGAAAAGCAGGCAAAGTTTGAAGAGCGGGCGGAGAAGGTGATCGTGCCCGCCTTCAACCGCTTGTGCGACGAGTTGGAAGAGGCGCCGATGATCAAGATCGGCGGGCTGGCCCCTGCAAAAGGCCCGATGATCTGGTTTGACACCGGCGACACCGAAGAGACCCCCGCCGTGATGACCCTGAGCGTGGGTGATGGCGAGGCCAGTGCGGTGGTGGACGGCGTGGCCTACAGCCTGCAGAACACCACCGTAGAACAGACCCCCGAAGAAGGGGATTACAACTTTGATCTGATTTAAGGAGGGAATCGCTTATGAGTGTAGCAAGACAGGCGATCCTGCAGGCGTACATCGAGGATGTGCTGTGCGAGCTGATGGTGAAAACCACCGGCGCCATGGTATACCTGAACGAAACCACCACGGTGGCGGCCAAGATCAGCGAGATGGTAACGGCCATCAACGCCCGTGCCAAAAGCACCGACGTAACGGCCGAGATCACCGCGGCGGTGGAAGCGCTGAAGCAGGAACTGCTGGGCGATGTGCCGGTGGAGGCCTACAACACCTTTACCGAACTGGCGGCTTACATCAGCGAGCATCAGGATGTATCGGATGCGCTGACCGAAGCCATTGGCAAAAAGGCCAGCGCCGAAGAGTTGGCGGCGGTGCAGGCGGCCATCAATGGTCTGGGCAGCCTTGCCGCCAAAAGCAAGGTGAGCGAAAGCGATCTGGACGATGCGCTGTTGGCCAAGGTGAACGCCGCCAGCGAGGGCAACCACAGCCACGCCAACAGCGCCGTGCTGGACGGTATTACCGCCGAAAAGGTGGCCGCGTGGGACGGCAAGGGCCGTTTCATCCCCAGCGAAACCCAGCCCGCAGACCTTGCCGCAGGCGACCTGTGGGCGCAGCTGGTGTAAGGAGGAACTATGGCTTTGATTGAAAAAAGCGGCCTGCTGAAGTTTAAGGACGCAGCGGGCCAAATGTATGTGCTGTACCCGGTAACCACCACCGATCAGGTGGGTGGGCTGGATACGGAACTGGAAACTCTGACACGGGCGCTTGCGAGCGAAACTGCCCGTGCCCAGAACGCCGAGCAGACCAACACCACCGCAGCAGCTAACGCCAAAACCGCCGCCGATAATGCCGCAAATGCAGCCGCTGCAAACGCAAAAGCCCTGAATGGCTGCTGGATCAAGTTTAGCGATGAAAACGGAAATGCGACCGACGAGCCGTATATCCACTGGTATGAGGAGGCGTGACCCATGGCAACTGTTGAAAGAGCAATTCCGGTTGGCGGCGCTGCGCTGAACTTTACCGTTGTGGGCGGCACCACCGCGCCGGCGAACCCGAAGGAAAACACCATCTGGGTAAATACCGATGTGGAGGTAACCGGGTGGGCGTTTGCTGCCGAAGCGCCGGATGATCTGGCAGCGGGCGGCGTGTGGATTAAAACCGGCAGTGCAAGTACCACTAGGTTTAACGCGATGAAGAAGAATACCATTGTTGCGTGTCCGCTAAGTTGCATGCAATGGAATGGTAGTGCGTGGGTCACATGTGAGGCAAAAATTTATCAAAGTGGTGTATGGGTAGACGTGCAATATATGGTTATCTTTGCGGATGGCCAAAATAATTTTGGTGGCGTCACCAACCTGAACTTACAACTGTTGAACGATAGTCTATATTTGTCCCCTCAATATTGGGGATACGAACAGGGCGGTGATTTTTATACAACCGAACCGATTAACATTAACGGGATAAATACTATTCGCGTGACGGCTACCGCCTACGGGCTTGGCTCGTATGCCAGTAGTGGTTACGGTGTAGGCACAACCCCGAATACTAAAAATCTTGCAAGCCGAAGCATGGCAAATGGTGTGACCACCTTAGATGTGAGCGGGATTTCGGGTGAAGTATACTTTACATTCTCTATCCGTGGCGGTAATACTGCTGGGCACACATATGTAACAGTAACGAAAATAGAAATGCTGTAAGGAGGCAAAGTATGAAAACAATCTACATCGATAGTGAATTTCGCTGCTTTGCAACCGAAAACGAAAATACCGTGCAAAACATCGGAACTGACTTTTTTGATGGCAAGTGTGACGCTTTTATTGAAGGTTTCCGCTTTATTCCACAGGGCGAAACTTGGGTGCGCGAAGATGGCGTGGAATTTCACGGTGAAATGATTGCGCCGTGGAAACCTTACGAACAACTTGAACGTGCTCAAATGGCCTACGAAAAAGAACAGTACGAAGCGGCAATCGACGAACTGCTGCTGTTGATTTAAGGGAGGGTGCTATGACTAACCCAAAGATTTTAGAGCGTGTCGCCGCCCTGTATGCGGCAGGTGAAATTGATGATGCCAAGCTGGACGAGTACGTGACCAAAGGCATCATCACCACGGAAGAAGTGGAAATTATCAGAGACGATTTGTAACATAATGGAGGTCATCACCATGGCAACAAAAGTAATTGATATCTCGAAGTGGCAAACCACCTTTGCCCCTGAAACCGCCCGTGCTGCAGGCATCGAGGGCGTGATCATCCGCCACGCTTACGCCGCAGGTGCGGACACGCTGGCCCTCAGTTGGGCCGAAGGCATCAAGGCAGCCGGCCTGCCCTTGGGCGGCTACGGCTTCGCCACCTGGCATTACCGCAGCCGCAACGGCGGCAGCGTGGCCACCGCCCGCGCTTTGATGCGCAAGCAGGTGGCAAAATGGATCGAACTGGCCAAAGTCAGCGGCTGCGATTTCTGGTTCGGCGTGGATCAGGAACTGGAAGCCGGCCAGACCATGGGCCTTGGCAAGGCCAATAACACCACCCTTTTGAACGAAGCCTGCGACCTTCTGGCCGAAGCCGGGCTGCACCCCTGTGTGTACTGCAGTGTGGCGTGGGACTTCAACTACATCCGCACCGCCGACCTGCGCTACCCTTACTGGATGGCCCGCTACGTGAACGGCAAAGCCGACTTTGGCAGCGTGGACGCCTGCCTTGACACCCTGCCCGACGGCAAGTATACCCGCTGGATGCGCAGCCTGCTCGATGCCGGCAAGCTGGTGGGCTGGCAGTTTGCCAGCACCGGCTGCGGCGAAAAGTACGGCGCCGGCAGCGCCAGCATCGACCGCAACGTGTTCTACCATCGGCCCACCAACCCCATTGCACCCCAGCCCCTGCCGCTGCAGCCCGAAGCCAGCGCCCAGTATGTGCTGGTGGGCCCCATGAGCGAAGGCGATGCCGAAGCGGTGGAGCAGCGCATTGCCCAGATGGACGTGGGCAGCGAGGCCGACCAGATTGCCGAAGGTGAGGAAAACGCCGGCGAGTGGTTTGTGTGGACTGAGATCCCGGTGAGCACCGGTGATCAGGCCGCGCTGATCGCGCTGGCGGTGGAGCTGGAGGTACCGGTGGAGTTGAGCGACACCGAGCCCGACAAAGAGCCTGCTGAGCCGGACAAGTCCGCCGACACCTACAGCGTGGTGTATCTGGGCTTTGTGGTCAAGGGCGGCTTTGAGGACGAAGCCGCCGCGCAGGAGTACATCGAGAGCGTGCTGGGCAAGGATGCTCTGCAGCGCCTCGGCATGACGGTGGAGGTGTAACGTGGAAGAGATGACTACCTTTCTGACCGAGTACCGCAACTCGGTCACCCACGACATCTTCATCATTCTGGTGATTCTGTGCATTGCGGCGGATACCATTTTCGGCTGCATCCGGGCGGTGAAGTTCCACAAGTGGAACAGCTCCATCGGCATCGATGGCGGCATCCGCAAGATCACCATGCTGTTCAGCGTGCTGTTCCTGGCACTGGTGGATTTGCTGGTGGGCATCAACGCTGCCGCCCTTCTGCCCGACGGAGGCAAGGAGCTGATGGCCACGCTGAACCTCGACCACATCGGTCTGGCGCAGTTCTTCTGCATCGTGTACATCCTGTACGAAGCCACCAGCATCCTGAAAAACATGCTGCTGTGCGGGGTGCCCGCCCCGGCCGGGCTGGAACAGAAGCTGGCCGGCTGGTTGGATACCATGACTGATGAGAGTGTGATCGACATCAGTCAGACAGTGGCTACCCACAGCGACACGCAGATTTTGAAGAAGACAGAGTAAAACAGATCCCCCGGGCAACCGGGGGAATTTCAAAGAGAGGATGAGAGTGTATGGCACTTGTAAGGCATGATGATGGCGGTTCTTCGCAGGACAAGCGTGCTGCTGCACTGGGTCTTGTACGGCCTACCGGAATGATCGGCAACACCATCAATGCTGCAACTGTGGCCAATCAGGCCATTGCAAACGGTGCGGTAACACCGGGTAAAGCCGCTGCCGCAACGGCGAGTTCCGGCAGCTCTGGCAGCAGCAAAGCAGCCGCTGCCCCTGCGGTGGATGCGGCTGCGCTGTACAGCAGCTATCTGGCCGGGCTGGAAGGGCAGTACAACGCCCAGAAGCAGCAGTACGCCCAGCAGCTGGAAACCGGCAAGCAGAACGCCCGGAACCAGTACAACACCCTGCTGGCCCAGATCAACGAGCAGGCCGACCGCCAGAAAGCCGATGTGGAAGCCAGCTATGCCGGGCAGGAGCAGACCCTGAAGGATCGCCTGACCCAGCAGCAGGCCCAGTATGCGGCCAGTGCGCAGACCGCCAAGGACACCCAGCAGCAGGCCTACGAACAGGCACTGGCAAAGCTGGATGCCACCACCACCGACAATCAGCGCGGGAATTACATCAACATGATGCAGAACCAGCGCCGGATGGGCCAGCTGCTGACCGCCATGGGGTTGGGCGGCGGCGCCAGCGAAAGCGCCCAGCTGGCCGCCCTGAACGAATATCTGAACGCCCAGAATGCGGTGCGCAAGGCCCAGACCGAAGGCCAGACCGACCTGAGCAGCGATCAGGCGGCGCAGGTGGCTGCCATTGAACAGACCCTTGCCGACCAGAATGCCGGTGCGCTGGGCAGCTACCAGACCGCAGCGGCCGATGTGTACGCCGCGTACATGACTGCCCTGCAGCAGGCTGCTGCGGCTGCGGATAGCCGCCGCAACGATGCGCTGACCGCTTATCATAACATGGTCAATGCGCTGATCCAGCAGGAGGCCGAGCTGCAGAACAACGCCTATGCCAACTATCTGGTGGCGCTGAACAACGGGCAGCTGGCGCAGATCAACGCCCAGCTGTAAGGGAGGAAAACCGACATGGCCAAGAAATTGACCCAAAGGGAAAAGGCGCTGGCGCTTGCTGCTGTGGTAAAAAACAGCGGTGCGGACGCAGCGGCCCAACTGGCGCAGCAGTATAAGCAGCAGGAAGAAAAAAGCCTGCAGCAGGCGATCCGTGCGGCGCAGCCGGTGCCGGAGCTGACCCCGGTGCAGCCTGCAAAGCAGCAAACCAACTGGTACGACGGCCTGTTCGGTAACAGTGCAGCCGGGGCTTCGGCCCCGGCTGTGTCCACCGGGCAGGATAATATTCTGAACACCCTGTTCACCGCGCAGGCCATGCAGGATGCCGCCACCCTGCAGGCACACAAAGACCTGTCTGCGGCAGCCCGGATGGGCGGCGAATACTTTACCGCCGGCGCGAAAAGCGGCCTTGAAGGGCTTTTGCAGGGCGGTATGGCTGCCGGTGATCTGCTGCAGCAACAGCAGGCAGAACGGCTGGCGCAGCAGTATCAGGGGCTTGCTGCGCTGCCGGTGTTGGGTGACAAGGCAAAGCAGGCCGCGCAGAACCAGCAGAGTTTTGCCCGGCAGGCCACCGAGGAAACCAACCGGCAGATCCTTGCGCAAAAGCAGAAAACCGACGCCCGGCAGCAGGCGCTGGAACAGAAGTATGCCGATCGCACCGGCCTTGCCAACGATGCGGTAAAGATGGCCGCCGGCGGCATTGGCAACATGGTGCCGTATCTGGCAGCGGGTACCGTTGGCAACCTGATGGGCCTTGGGGGCCTTGGCATGGCCGCCATGGGCCTGCAGACCGCAGGCGGCGGCATGGCCGACGCACTGGCCGACGGCGCCACCACCGAACAGGCCCGCGCCAATGCGCTGCTGCAGGCAGCCGCGGCAATGGGCACCGAAAAGCTGATGGGCGGCATTCCCGGCCTTGCAAAGGCAGGCGGCCTTGCCGATGATGCGGTGAATGCGCTGGCCGGCAAGCTGGGCGGCAAAACCGCGCAGGGCGCTGCCAAATGGGGCATGAACGCCGTTGGCGAAGGCGTGGAAGAAGTTGCCGAAGAAGCCCTGAACGAGCTGGCCGCCCGGCTGACCTACGGCAAGCAGGGCAGCATTGAGCAGACGGTGCGCGGCGAAAAGGCCCTGCCCGAGCTGGCTGCCGAGTACGGCCAGACCTTTGCCGGCGGCGCTTTGATCGGCGGCGTGCTGGATGCCGCAGGCAACGCAGTGCGGGGAGGCTTTAACTGGTGGGATGGCCTGTTTGGTGAAAGTGTGCCGCAGGCCGCACAAAATCCCAATTTGCAGGCGAATGCAAAAGCGGAACAAACCAGCCCGAAATCGGAACAAACCAGCCCGAAATCGGAACAAACCAGCCCGATAAAAGCGGGGAAGGCTACGGTTATTAAATCGCCTTATTCCGGCAAAGGAAGCACACCGCAGTATACGGATGCTGTGCAAAGGGAAAAGCCAAGCTTTACCGCGGAAAATGTGCAGGCGGTGACACAAAAAATCGCACAGGCGCAGGGAAGCGGTGAAGGCTTCAAGAAGGCTCTGACGAATTTGTGCAATGAGGCGTATGGTGCATTGTTTGGTGGAAGACGTGTTTCCGTGCGTGGGCTGAGCATTGATGGTGCGCCATATGACGTGACCCTGAACAGCAATGTGATCCGCAAGGTGATCTCGGACAAAAATCTGAGCGCAGAAAAAATCGCCATTCTCGGCAACATTCAGAATGTTGTAGAGAACAGCGAATATCTGGGCAGTGGTAATTTTATTGCAAAAGAAGGCAGCCGAAAGGTTGCCGAGCGGTACGATTACTTTGAAACCAGTGTGGTGATCGACGGGGTGCCGTATACAGTGGCCTTTGATGTTGAGGTTCAGCCTGGAACAAATAATTATCGCACCCACCGCGTGATAAACGATATAAGCCTGAATGTTTCAAACCAGAGAGCTGACACCAGTCCAGCACAGGCCGCTTGGTTTGAACATTCAAGCTTATCTAAGCCTACTGTAACACAGCCTGAGCCAACTGTCAACCCGAACTCTGTCGATGCTTCGACGGTAAATACTGTTTTGCAGTCGGCTGCAAAGACACCGGTGGATCGTCGCCCGCGGCATTTTGATCAGGCACAGGTGGACAGCGATGTTCTGGACTGGAAGAAAACGAAAACGGAAGCGACCGGTGAAAAGGATGTCCTGAACAGCTTGTTTGAAGGTGGACCCAAGCCTGCAGGGCAACCTGTGGAGGAAAGAAAAACCGGTGGCCAAAGTCGTGTGCTGGGCCTTGAAACCGACCGTGCATGGCGCACGCAGCAGCTGGCAAAGGAACTGCGCAGCGAGTGGCCGAGCAGAGTTAGTCAGGCAGAGATGGTGGAACTGCTGGAGGGTGTATATGGGCAGTTCCGAACAGAAGCAAGTGAGGAGACCCGGCGGCAGATCGCAAAGCAGGCAGCGGAAAATATTCTTACGCACAGTACCCGGCAGAACCGGGAATTGTGGGAACAGTACCCGGAACTGCATGGCTTTAAGGTGCAGGTAGCCAAGGGCAGTGATCTGATGAATGAGCTGCAGTATGCCTATGGGAGTTATGCCGAGGCAAAGAAGGATCTGGCTGCCCATGGTGTGCAGCTGCAGCAGGTGCCGGAGGGAACCAAGACCCATCTGGACACAGATTTGATGGAACTGGCAGACCTGTACCCGGAATTTTTCAATGCCTGGGATAACGACCCGCTGGCTATGGTACGCCAGATGGCCGATGCTTATGATGCTATCCGGCCGCGGATGGAAAACCAGTATGGCGAAAGCTATGACGACGCGGTGCAGGAGTTGACGAGCGCAATCTATCACGGGGCTGCAAGGGTGGAGCCGCCGCAGACGGGAGCGCCGCAGCGCACAGCGGAACAGGAAGCGGCTTCGGCTGATGCCAACAGCTGGGCGGATGAATTGTTCCCGCCGGTAACGGGGGCACCGCAGATGCCGACTGCCCGTGAGGTGATCGACCAGCGGAATCAGGCACGCGCCACAGCACAGGAAGACTTTGCTGCCACGGCGCAGCCACCCGAAAACGCGGCCCGTGTGGTGAACACCGCCAACGAACCGCCCAGCGAGCTGCGTGAGGTGAAAGAGATCCGCGAGGAAGGCGTAAACATGGCGCTGGTGGATGAGGTGACGGTGGACGAAGGTGCGTATTTTGCAGATAAGCGCCCGTATTTTACCGACACCGACCGCGCAATGGAGCAGATCGCGCCCAGCAATACCCCTGCGGGCAAATACATGAAGCGAAACCTGCTGGAACCTTTTAAGCAGGCGAAACGTGCCTATGCCAAGAATCTGACCACCAACGTTCGTGAGTTTGGCCGAAAGATGAAGGAACTGGGCATTCTGCCCGGCAGCAAACAGGACAAGGAACTGCAGTGGTTCCGCGAGGGTGTGCGCTGGGTGAGGGCCGAGGGCGCTGCCAAGGCAGAAGCGCGGAAGTATACCCTGGCTGACCTGCAGGCGGATGACCCGGAGAACTGGAAAAACATTGTGGAGGCTAACAAGCTGTACGGCCAGTGGACCGACGCCTATTTTGAGCGGGTGAATCAAACCCAGCAGATGATCTACCCGATGGCGCAGGCCGACGTGGAAGAAAACATCCGCAAGATGGAGGAACAGGCTGACGGTGCATTGTATCAGCGCAAGGCGCTGGAAGAGCAGCTGGGCTTTTATACGGACGCCGAGGTGAACCTTACCAAAGCCCTGATGAACGAGGTGCGGGAAGCTGAGGCAGCAAAGGCCCGTGCGGAGAGCTATCTGAACCGGGCAAAAGAAGCCGGTAAGGAAACCGCCCGCGCTGAAAAAAGCCTGCAGCAGGCCGAAACCAGACTGCAGCGGGCACAGAAAGCGGTTGCACAGCATCCGGAGCTGGAGGATGTGGTGAATCTGTTCCGGCAGATGGATGTATTGCAAAAGCGGGAAAAAAGCACCCGTCAGATGGCACAGAATCTGCGCACAGGGTTGGAGAACGGTGATGCCTTGCGGAACAAGCGGCTGCCATACAAGGACAACTATGTGCCGCACCTGAAGGACAGTGTTACCGGTTTGAAGCAGCTGAAAAACATTCTAACGGCCAGCGATTACCAGATCGATCCGCATCCGGTAGGCACCAGTGAATGGACCAAGCCTAAAAGCCGATGGGCAGGCTTTATGCAGCGGCGAAGCGGTGAGGTGCCCTATAACGAGGGTGCTGTGCAGAACATGCTGGTGCAGATGCGCAACTATGAGTACAAAATCGCA
>JAFULE010000033.1 GCA_017483235.1 Faecalibacterium sp.
GCCGGGCATTTCTTTTTGTTGTCGAACTTGGGCATAACGAAGAAGTACAGCCCTGCGCCGACACAGAACAGCAGAATGATGGACAGAATGCCCGCCGGGGCACTGGCCACGTTCAGCTGCTGGGCCGTCAGGCTGGGGTCGGCAGCGGCCATGCGGTCATACACCACGCCGGATACAAAGCCGGCCAGCGCGGGGCCCATGATGGCGCTGAATTTGCCGAAAATGTCAAAGAAGCCGAAGTATTCGCCGCTTTTTTCCTTGTCGGGGATCATCTTGCCGAACATCGAACGGCTGAGCGCCTGAATACCGCCCTGACTGGTGGCACACAGCAGCGCCAGTACCCAGAACTGCCACACCTCGCGCATGAAGTAGCCGAATACGCAGATGAACATATAAATGCCGATGCCCACACCTACCATGAAGCGGGCGCCGAACTTATCGCTCAGCTTGATGTACAGCAGGCAGAAGGGCAGGCCCAGCACCTGCACCATCAGCAGCGCCAGCAGCATATCCGAGCTGCCAAGGCCAAGGTTGGCACCGTAGGTGGTGGACATGCTGATGATGGTGTGCACACCGTCGATGTAGAAGAAATAGGCCAGAATGTAGACAAACAGCAGTTTGTTCTGCCAGATGTCCTTTGCGGTTCTGGCAAGGCCGGTCAGCGCGTGGCCCACGGCCGCGGCTTCTGCCTTGCGGCCGCCCCGCTGCTTGACATGCTTGAGCAGCGGCATCGAAAAGCAGATCCACCACGCACCGGTCAGCGCAAAGATAAAGCCCAGACAGAACAGCATATCGATGCCGGCCAAATTCATGCCAAGGAAGATGACCAGCGGAATGGTACTGCCGCCAATGTAGCCCATGCCGTAGCCCATGGTGGACACCCTGTCCATTCGGTCTTCGGTGGTCACATCGGTAAGGAAGGCGTCGTAGTACAAACCCGCGGCGTTGAAGCCCACGGTGGACAGGATGTACAGCACCAGAATCAGCATGCTGACTGTGCCGGCCGCCTGCACCGAAGAGGTAAAGTCCATGCCGGGGGTAAGGGCAAGGCCAAAGCAGCTGCCCGCGCCAATGACCAGCGCGGCGGTAAACAGCTTTTTACGCATGCCCTCAAAGTCGCCCAGCACGCCCAGCACCGGGGCAGCCAGTGCCACCACCGCCATGGCGATGCTGGTGGCATAGCCCCAGGTGGTCATGGTGGATTCGCCGCTGGCGGTGTACTCGGCCACCGTGTTGAAGAAGATGGGCAGAATGGTGACCACACACACCGAGTGGGCACTGTTGGCCCAGTCGTACAGCATCCAGGCAATTTCCTGGGTGGTGTAGCCCTTGAGCAGTTTCTGGAACAGCTTGACCATGATGGCACGTCCTTTCCTGATGTTACACCGCAAACAGGGCGCTGAACACGCCCAGCAGGCCAGCCGAAGCCAGTGCGATCAATACACCGGCCAGCAGCACGCCGCCCATGCAGGCAATCAGCACATCCTTGAACTTCATGTTCAGGATCGAGCCGCCCAGCGTACCGGTCCATGCGCCGGTGCCGGGCAGGGGGATGCCCACAAACAGCAGCAGGGCGGCGGTCAGGCCGCGGCCGGCCTTTTCTTCCAGCTTGCGGCCGGCTTTTTCGCCCTTGACCAGAAAGAACTTAAAAAATTTGCCGATGTAGGGCTTATCGCTGCCCCAGATGAGCACCTTGCGGGCAAACAGATAAATGATGGGCACCGGCACCATATTGCCCAGCACACAGATAATGTAGGTGGGCAGCATGGGCAGGCCCATGCCAAGGCCGATGGGAATGGCACCGCGCAGCTCGATCAGCGGCACCATCGAGACCAGAAAGCAGATGAGATATTTGGTAAAAATCGACATAAAATTTGTTCTCCGTAACCGGGCGCAAAGGCCCTTTTGGTTGGATGGTATGCTGCAGGCCGCACACAAAAGACCCGCTTCTTTATATTGTACCAGAAAACCGCCGCTGTTAAAAGCGTTTTGAGGCGTTTTTGCCCCGCCACCCGGTTATAGGTCGATGACCAGCTCCACCGGGCAGTGATCCGAGCCAAAATACTGGTTGTGAATTTCGGCAGCAGTGATCTTGTCGGCGATGCGCTGCGACACAATAAAATAGTCGATGCGCCAGCCTGCGTTTTTTTCGCGGGCACGGAACCGATAGCTCCACCAGCTGTATTTTACTTCGTCGGGATGCAGATGGCGGAAACTGTCCACAAAACCGCTGTCCAACAGCCGGGCAATTTTAGCACGCTCTTCGTCCGAAAAGCCGGCATTTTTGCGGTTGGTCTTTGGGTTCTTAAGATCCTGCTCGCTTCTTGCCACATTCAGGTCGCCGCACAGGATCACCGGCTTTTTTGCATCCAGTGCCAGCAGATAGGCACGGAAATCGTCCTCCCACTGCATGCGGTAATCCAGCCGCTTCAGCCCATCCTGTGCGTTGGGAGTATAGCAGTTGACCAGATAGAAATTTTCGTATTCCAGCGTGATCACCCGGCCCTCGTGGTCGTGCTGGTCGATGCCGATGCCATAGCTGACAGCCAGCGGGGCCTGCTTTGCATAACAGGCGGTGCCGCTGTAGCCTTTTTTCTCGGCGGTGCAGTGATATTCGGCATAGCCTTCGGGGGCAAAATCAGCCTGACCGGGCTGCATTTTGGTTTCCTGCAGGCTGAAGATATCGGCGTCCAGTTCGGCAAACACATCGGCAAAGCCATGGCCAAGGCAGGCCCGCAGACCGTTAACGTTCCAGCTGATCAGTTTCATAGTGGCTCCTTTTTGCCCGTACAGGGCAGATTTTTCAAATCATTTCCCAGGAAATCCGGCTGCAAAAGGCGATTACGGTGCAGTCTGCTGCACGGCAGCACGCACATCGCCCGAAAAATACAGGGTACCCAGCGCACACACCGGTGCGCCGCCGGCTTCGGCACTGCGGCGCAGCGCCAGCGCCACGCCCTGTGCAATATCCCCGGCCGCTTCGGCCATGCAGCCGTAAACACGGATGCGGTCGGCCAGCTCGGCGGCTGGCATGGCGCGGTAAATGTTGGCCTCCACCGCCACAAACCGCTGCGCCAGCGGCGCCAGCACCGACAGCATATCGGCGGCGTCCTTATCCTTCATAATGCTGAGCAGGAAGATAAACTTCTGCCCGGGGAAGGTGGCGCGCAGGCTCTCGGCGGTGGCGCTCACCCCCTGCGGGTTGTGGCTGCCGTCCAAAAGGAACACCGGGTCGCGCCGCAGCACCTCGAACCGGCCGGGCCAGCGTACCGTTTCCAGTCCGGTGCGGATGGCTTCGTCCGGAATGCGCCAGCCCTTTTTCTGCAGCAGCTGCAGCACGGTGATGGCCACCGCCGCGTTGCGGTGCTGGTAGCTTGCCACCAGCGGCAGCTTGATTTTTTCAAACCCGCCAAACGAAAACTCGATCTGTTCCAGCCCGCACTGCCCCACCTGCAGGGCGGCAAAATCGGGCCGGTGCAGTGCGGCATTGTTTTTTTCGCAGGCAGCCAGCATCACCGCATCGGCCTCGGGGGTGCTGCCGTAATACACCACATCGCCGCCGGGCTTGATGATACCAGCCTTTTCGGCGGCGATCTTATCCAGCGTGTCGCCCAAAAGGGCGGTATGGTCCAGCCCCAGCGCGGTAATTACCGCCGCCTCGGGGCACCCAATGACATTGGTGGAATCCATCAGGCCGCCAAGGCCCACCTCCAGCACCACAATATCGCACTGCTGCCGGGCAAACCACACAAGACCAATGGCAGTGATCAGCTCAAATTCGGTGGGCGGCTGCGGCATGGCGTCGGCGTGGGGGCGCACAAAATCAGTGACCGCTTCCAGCTCGTCGTCCGGGATGGGCACGCCGTTCACCTGCATCCGTTCGTTGAACCGGTTGATGAAGGGCGAGGTGAACAGCCCCACCCGATACCCCGCCGCCCGCAGGCAGCTTGCCAGCATGGCGCAGGTGCTGCCCTTGCCGTTGGTGCCCGCCACGTGCACGAATTTCAGGCCGTTTTGCGGATCACCCAGCGCGGCCATCAGCGGGCGGATGCGGTGCAGCCCCGGCGCCGAGCGCTGCCATGCGTTGGAATGGATATAGTCCAAATGGATTGGTAGCTCATAAAAACACCTTTTTACCAGATTACAGGCCGGCGGCCTTGCGGAAGGAAGCGTTGGCCAGCAGCGCCCGCAGCGCCAGCACCTCCACCACCACCTGCCCCACCATATTGGGGATGCGCAGGGCCAGCGCCGCCAACGGGTAAGCGTAAAAAATATGAAGCGCCAGCGAGTTTACAATGGTGCTGCCCACGAGATGCGCCGGCAGAAGGGCGGCGATCAGCCGCAGGGTCTGGTTTTTCAGCGGCAGCTTATGCCAGCACAAACCGGCCACCCCGCCGATCAGGGCTGCGCCCAGCGTGATGAGCGGGTTGATGGCATAGCCGGCCAGCACGCCGCCGATCAGGTCGGCCACGCCGCCCACCATAAAGCCCAGCCCGGGGCCCAGCAGCACCCCGGCCAGCACCACCGGCAGGTTGCCGAAGCCGATGTGCACAAAACCCAGATTGATGGTAGCCCAGCGGGCCAGCACGATGCTGAGCGCGCACAGCAGGGCCGAAAGAACCAGCGAAGAAACAGCTTTTTGACGGTTGCGCATAAAATAAAACCTCCTTTATGCGACAGGGCCGCACAAAAGAGGGGGTTAGAAACAAAAAGGCCGTGCACCAAAAGGCACAAAGCCCCCGTTACACGCCCAGTTCATGCAGCAGCGGGATGCAGGCCGTGCACCGCGGGCTTTGCCCTTCGTCCGCTTCACAACTCCCCGTTGATGCGGCACTTGACGCGCACGGTCTTACTCTGTTGATGGTTCTATTATACGCCAGCCGGGCACGGCACGCAACGGTGGAATGAACAGCATTTGCCGGATGCTTTTGCCAAAAAACAGAAGATTTGCCTCAAAGCCATACTTTCGGGCATCTTTTCGGGGCCGCACACCTTGCCCCCGGGCAAAAAATGGCGTATACTAATAAAGTACGCGGCTTTGGCCGCAGATGCGGAAAGGAAGAATCCCCCAATGCTTGAATTACAACATGTCGGCTTTGTTGCGGACGGCAAAGAGATCCTGCGCGACGTAAGCCTTACCATTAACGACCGCTTTGTGGCGGTTACCGGCCCCAACGGCGGCGGCAAGTCCACCCTGGCCAAGATCATCATGGGCATCGACAAGCCCACCAGCGGCAAGATCCTGTTCAACGGCGAGGACATCACCAACCTGTCGGTGACCGAGCGCGCCCGCCGCGGCATCAGCTATGCCTTCCAGCAGCCGGTGCGGTTCAAGGGCCTGCGGGTCAAGGATCTGCTGAAGCTGGCTGCCGGCAAGGACGCCACCATCACCGACGCCTGCAATGTGCTGAGCGAAGTGGGCCTGTGCGCCCGCGACTACATCGACCGCGAGCTGAACGACACCCTGTCGGGCGGCGAGCTGAAGCGCATCGAGATCGCCATGACCCTGGCCCGCGGCACCCAGCTGTCGGTGTTTGACGAGCCCGAGGCCGGCATCGACCTGTGGAGCTTCCAGAACCTGATCCATGTGTTCGAAAAGATGTACGAGCGCACCCAGGGCAGCATTCTGATCATCAGCCATCAGGAGCGCATTCTGAACATCGCCGACAAGATCATCTATGTCAAGGGCGGCGTTGTGGAAAAATACGGCCCCCGCGAAGAGATCCTGCCCGGCCTGCTGAATGCACAGGCCGCCGGCGCCTGCAAGGTGCTGACCGACAAGCTGGCCGAAAATCAGGAAGGGGGTGCCCGGGCATGACCGATCTGTTCAAACACGACCTGCTCAAGCAGGTGGCCGAGCTGGATGCTCTGCCGGTGGGTGCCTACAACATCCGCGCCAACGGCAACACCGCGGTGCGCAACACCACCGCCCACATCAACATCGTTACCAAAACCGACCTGCCCGGCATTGACATCCACGTGCAGGCCGGCACCAAAAACGAAAGCCTGCACATTCCTGTGGTGATCAGCGAAAGCGGCCTGAAGGAAAGCGTGTACAACGACTTTTTCATCGGCCCCGACTGCGACATTACCATCATTGCGGGCTGCGGCATCCACAACTGCGGCGATCAGGACAGCAGCCACGACGGCATCCACGCCTTTTATGTGGGCGAAAACAGCAAGGTGCGCTATGTGGAAAAGCACTACGGCAGCGCCGACGAGGGTGCCACCGGCAAGCGGCTGATGAACCCCACCACCATCATCAATCTGGGCAAGAACGCCCAGCTGACCATGGAAACCACCCAGATCAGCGGCATTGACGATACCAACCGCCGCACCAACGCAGTGCTGGCCGAGGGCGCCAAGCTGGAAATCAAGGAAAACCTGATGACCACCGGTGACCAGCGTGCCGTGACCGATTTTGTGGCCGACCTGAACGGCGAGGGCTGCAGCTGCAATATCGTCAGCCGCAGTGTGGCCAAAGACAACAGCTGGCAGGAATTTACCAGCCGGCTGAACGGCAACGCCCCCTGTGCCGGCCACACCGAGTGTGACGGCATTATTATGGACAAGGCCCGTGTGCTGGCCAGCCCCTCGCTGACCGCCAACCACATCGACGCCAGCCTGATCCACGAAGCCGCCATCGGCAAAATTGCCGGCGAGCAGCTGACCAAGCTGATGACCCTGGGCCTGACCGAGGCCGAGGCCGAAGAGCAGATCATCAACGGATTTTTGAAGTAAGGCGTTCTTCTTCATAAACCGTCTGCCGTATTGCGAGAACTGCTCCAAATTGTATGGACAGCACAAAAACACCCCATGATGCAGTACTTCTATTTTGCTGCATCAGAGGGTGTTTTTTCTATTATCCCTTTTTACCGAGTCTGTGCACAAAATGCGGCAGGCTGTTAATTTTGCCAAAAAAGGTCGTTTTTGCCAAGCTGCTTTTTTATTCAACCTGAAATTGTTATACTAAGGGCGAAAATCGTGCCGCAGGCAGTATGTTTTTTGCAGGCAGCATCCGTATGAAACAATCGACCATGCTTAAGCATCGGCCGCCCTTTTGCGGCCGGGCAGCGCCATTACCGGCACAGTACGAACAGGGGGATCACCATGAAACGAAGATCAAAACTATTTACCGCGCTGTTGTGTATTTTATTGATGCTGCTCGCCACAGCCTGCAAACCGAAAGCTCTTACCGAAGCAGAGATCCGGGAAATGATCGCAGGCATTGTAAGCAGTGATCTGCCCGGGTACGCTCTGACGGAATTTACAGTCACAGACCGCCAGACCGATCTGGAGGAAAACACCGACCGGGTCCTTTGCACGATGACGATAGAAAACGAATTCAATCGAACCGCTGGGGTTTGGCAGCTTAATTTAAGCTATCAGGAGGACAACGACTGGCAGCTCACCTCTACCGATGTCGTTGAACAGAAACACTCCCCGTTGGTGGGCGCTTCACAGGCAGATGCGGATGCCTACATGGCACAGCTGGCTTCGGCTATGGCACTTACTTCTTTTGAACTTGTTGACCACCAGACGGATTGGGAAGATGGTATTCCCTGGGAAAGCTTTACCTATAAGGTTACCGCCGAGGCCGCTTACGCATCGTTTGCCGCAGATTTCGTTGTCTGGTTTGGGTATGATGTGCAGGGCGGTACCGGCTGGGTGCTGCAAGCACCTTATGAAGCAAAGAATGAGCAGCTTGTGTGGAACCTTGGCGGAACATACCAGTTCGTCAGCGACCGCCGAAACGGTAATAATGTAGGCATGATCGAAACATATACCCTTTCGGTCGACGGCATCACTTCCGACGGGATGCTTTTGGGCAATTATCTGAATGTTTTGGAAAACTACTATATTGACCATGTTCTTTCTTCCCGCGATACACAGGAAAGCGGCCCATGGACAATGCGCAAAGCCGAAGACAACGTATACCAGATCTTTCCCTCCTACACGGCAATCATCGATGGGCATTTCTTCCTTATCGATGCCAACGAAGGTGTACGGTTCCAGGAAGCCCTTCTGGGCGGCCCCAAACCTATGACAAAAGTGGACTGAGTCCGCACAGGGCACCGAACCCTTACGCGTGTGTGTGTTGCGCCGTTTCCGCCGCCCACTTTACCAAAAACGCCGCACCCGGCCGGGTGCGGCGTTTTTTTGTGTTACAGCGCTTTTTGTTTGGGGCGGCAATACAGCACAACATACCACGGCAGCACCAGTGCCACCCCGCAGATGATATCGATCACCGAATGCTGTTTGGTGAACACGGTGGAAGCGCAGATCAGTGCCGCCCATATCCATGCCACCCACCGAAGGGCCGGTTTTTGCTGCCCGAACTTTGATTTTGCAAAGGCCAACGCCATGGCCGCCGAGCTTTGGCAGTGGATGGAGGGGCAGACGTTGTTGGCATCGTCGGCACCCCACAAAAGGCCCATCACAAAGGTACCCAGATTCTGTCGGCCAAGGGCTTCCATATCCGGCCGCAGCTGCAGCCCGTTGGGCCAGATCATATACACGATCAGACAGAAGGTCATGCCCGAAAACATCATCAGGCATAATTTTTTGTACGCTTCGGTATCATTCCACCACAAAAGGGCGGTCACCCCTGCCAGCAGAAAAAACCAGCTGCAGTAAGGGATGAAAAACCACTCGCAGAAGGGGATCAGATCGTCCAGCGGGCTGTGAATGATGTATTTGGGTTCTTCGATCAGCCAATCCAGCCCGAAAAACCAGATCAGATACACCACCCAGTACAACTGAAACCACAGGTAAGGCCGGGCGGTCAGCAAGCGTTTCAGCTTCATGGCATCGGCTTCCTTTCTTTTTCAAAATGTAGTCATCATTGTACCACATCGCCACCCCCTTGCACAAACGGCGGCGCGGCTTTACAATACAGATATTATCAGACAATTTTTCCACTTTGCCCCAACCGGGCAGAAAGTGAGGGGTATATGATCCGCCTGATCGCACTGGATTTAGACGGCACCGCGCTGAACGACCAAAAACAACTGAGCCCGCGCACCGCTGCCGCCCTGACCGAGGCGCTGCGCCGCGGGGTGGTTGTGCTGCCCGCCACCGGGCGCACCATCAGCGGCGTTTCGCCCGAATTTCTGGCCCTGCCGGGGGTGCGCTATGCCCTTACCAGCAACGGGGCCCGGGTGCTGGACCTGCACACCGGGCAGGCCGTTGTGCAGCGGTATATTCCCACCGAACAGGCGCTGCAGGCCTATGACCTTCTGCGGCAGTTCGACTGCAGCATTGATGCCTTCTGCGATGGCAACGCCTACGCCACAGCCCACAGCCTTGCTTTGTACGAAGAACTGGCTGACCCCCATCTGCTGCCCTATCTGCGGGCACGGCTGCTGGTGCCGGAGATGCGCGCCTTCATTGCCAGCCAGCCCCACGGGGTGGAAAAGCTGACCATGTTCTTCCGCCACGAAGCCCAGCGGCAGCAGGCCATTGAGGCAATGGCCGCGCTGGGCCTTGCGGCAGCGTCCAGCCTGCCGCACAATCTGGAGGTAAATGCCCCCGGGGTGAATAAGGGGGATGGGCTGCTGGCACTGGGGCAGCTGCTGGGCATTGCCCCCCACCAGATGATGGCCTGCGGCGACGGCGGCAACGATACCGCCATGCTGACCGCTGCCGGGCTGGGTGTGGCCATGGGCAACGCCATGCCCGAGGTAAAGGCCGCCGCCAACCACATTACTGCCGACAACAACCACGATGGCGTGGCCCTTGCCGTAGAGCGTTTTGTGCTGGACCCACCGCAGCCCCGGCTGCTGGCGCTGGATCTGGACGGTACCCTGCTGCAAAGCGACCAGACCATCGGCCCGCGTACCGAAAAGCTGCTGCGGCAGGCCGCTGCACAGGGCATTGCCATCGTGCCGGCCACCGGGCGGCCGATCAGCGATCTGCCCAAAAACCTGCTGACCCTGCCGGGGGTGCGGTATGTGATCAGCACCAACGGCGCCTTGGTGGCCGATCTGGGCGAAGATGCACTTGCGGCGGCCCGCACCCGCTGGAACGGCGGTGCCGAGCCTTTCCCTGCCAAAATTTTGGCCCTGCATCCCCTGCCGGACGATCGGGCACAGGCGGTGTACGCCTGCATCCGCAATTTTGCCTGCGAGACCAACTGCTTTGTCAACGGACGTAACCTTGTGACCCGGGCCGATCTGGAACTGGAATACGAGCGTGTAGGTCCGCAGCACCGCCAATGGGCCGACACCATCCATACTGTGGTGCCCGACATTGCTTCCTATCTGGCGCAGCATCCCGGCCAGACCGAGAAATTCTGCTTCTTTTTTACCGACATGGCCGAGCTGCAGCGCGCCCGCGCCGCCCTGAGCACAATCGAAGGCATTGAGATCGTACAGGGAATGCCCAACGATCTGGAGGTGAACGCCCCCGGGGTGAACAAGGGCACCGCGCTGCGGCTGCTGGCCCGGCAGCTGGGCCTGCAGCCCGAACAGACGCTGGCCGCCGGCGACAGCGGCAACGACCTTGCCCTGCTGGATGCGGCCGGGCTGGCTGTGGCCATGCGAAACAGCACCGCTGACATTTTGCGGGCGGCCGATTACATTACCACCGCCCCCTGCGACGCCGATGGGCTGGCCGATGCACTGGCCGTGTTTCTGCCCGGCGAATACACACAAAAAAACGTCCCCCTTTGCCCAAAGCGGCAGAGGGGGACGCTGTCTTTCTGTTACAGAAACGACTCAGCTCTTTTTCTCGCGGGTAACCAGCAGGTGTACCACCAGAATCACACCCAGCAGGGCGGAAAAGCCGAACAAAGCGGGGGCATAGCTGCCGAAATTGTCGTAGCTGGCGCCCCACACCGGCACGCCTACAAAGCTGCCGGCCGAACCGCCAAACTGCACAATGCCCCAGGCGGCGGCAAAGCTGGCGCTGCCCAACACCTTGCGGGTAACCAGCGGCATCAGGGTGGTGTACACGCCCAGGCCCACGGCGCTGAGGATCATGCCCGGATACACCATGCCCGGCACATTCAGCAGCAGCAAACCGGCAATGAACATGCCAATGGCGGCCACACCGCCAAACCGAACGCCGGCTGCGCTGTACAGCGCACCCAGGCCGATTTTGCCCACCGCCATCGAAGCGGTCATCAGGCTCATCATAGTGGCAACCGCAGCGGTGGCATAGCCCATCTCGCCCAGCAGGGCGGGGTACTGCTGCAGAATGCCGCAGCTGGCGGCCAGTACGGCCGATTCCAGCACCAGCAGATACATCTGGGGCATTTTCATCATCTGGCCCTGGGTCATGCCCTGCTCCTGCACGGCGGCCTTCGCGGTCTGGGCCGAGGTCTTTTCCTTGCCCATCACCAGCACCACCAGCACACTCATGGTCAGCCAGATCAGGCCCACGATGCGGTAGCTCATCCGCCAGCCCACTGTTTCGATGATGCCGGGGATGATGGCACTGAGGATCATGCCGCCCACGCCCGAGCCGGCCATCACGATGCCCATCAAAGCCGACATGGTCTTGCTGTCATAGCTTTTCTGCAAAGCCACATTGACGCACAGCATGGTGCAGGCGTTGCCCATCAGGCCGGTGAGGAAGCCCACCACATAGAACATCCACAGCTGGGTGGCTATCGAGAACAAAAAGCTGCCCACCAGCACCCATACGCCGCCGATCAGAAACAGGCCGCGCACGCCGCGTTTGCCGGCCAGCTTGCCCAGTGTGGGGGCAGCAAAGGCACCGGAAATGGCCATCAGGCTGTAGTACAGGGTAAAGCTGCCGCGGCCAACCCCCAGATCGGCCGAAACGGTGGACACGAAAAAGCTCAACCCGCTGGAGATGAGCGCAAAGTTCATCATTGCCAGAAAGCAGGCAATGGCCGGGCGGTAAAACTGCAGTTTCTTCACAGTCTGCTCCTTTTTTCTCTTCCATCAAAAAATAAGGGTCGGGCCTGTGGCCGACCCGCTTGCACGTTCAGTTCGATTATAGCGCTGTTTTGCCAAATATGCAATAGCATCGCCGCTTTCACGTGAAAACAGCCCCTCCGTCGGGAAGGGCTGTTTTTCGGTATCAGAAATAGCACTTGACCTGGAACTTGTCCTCGCCGGTCTTTTTCTCCTCCACCACAATGCGCTCGTGATTGAAGTCGAAATGCACCGGGGTGCACAGGTCGGTGTTGCGGGTCAGCCGCAGCAGCTCATCCACCCGTTTTTTCTCTTCGCGGGTGTAGAACAGGTAGCTGACACCCTCGCGCTTGGCACGGCCGGTGCGGCCGATACGGTGGGTGTAGTGCTCGTTGTCGCCGGGCACATCATAGTTGATCACCGCATCCACATCATCCACGTCGATGCCGCGGGCGGCCACGTCGGTGGCCACCAGAACCGCGATCTTGCCTTCGCGGAAGCGGGTCATGATCTGGTTGCGTTCTTTCTGTGAAAGGTCGCCGTGCAGGCAGTCCACCGAGAAGTTCAGCCGGGCCAGCTGGTTGGCCAGTGTTGCAGTGCCGAACTTGGTGTCGCAGAACACCATCACCCGCTTGTAGCCTTCGCCCACAATGATCTGGGCCAGATCGGCCAGCTTGTTGCGGCCGGTGGTTTCCAGCATATACTGGGTGATCTTGGGCTGGCTTTCCTCTTTGGGCTGCACGTTGATCTCTTCGGCATTTTTCTGGTACAGCCAGCCGATGTCCATTACCTCGCGGCTGATGGTGGCCGAGAACATCGAAAGGCTCTTGCGGGCCTTCATCAGATCGATGATGTGGCGCACATCCTTGTAAAAGCCCATGTTCAGCATCTCGTCAGCTTCATCCAGCACGATGTGGGTCACGTGGCTGATGTCAATGCTGCGGCGTTTATAGTGGTCCATCAGGCGGCCGGGGGTGGCCACCACGATCTGGCAGCCTTCACGCAGGCGGGCAGCCTGCTTTTCCATATTGGCGCCGCCGTACACACACACCACCTTCACCTCGGGCATAAAGTGGGCCAGTTCGGTCAGGTCGTCGGCGATCTGCTGGGCCAGTTCACGGGTGGGGGCCATCACCACCGCCTGCGGATATTTTTTGCTCTGGTCGATCAGCTCCAGCAGGGGGATGCCGAAGGCGCAGGTTTTGCCGGTGCCGGTGGGGGCTTTGGCGATCATATCGTGGCCGGCCATCATCAGGGGGATGGCCTTTTGCTGAATTTCGGTCATTTCGGTAAAGCCCATTCGTTCCACGGCTTTGTGGATGGCAGGGCTGCAGTTCAGTTCACTGTAAAGCATGGGTCAAAAACTCCGTTTTCTGTTGAGGGTTGGTGCAAAAAATCGCATACAGAAATAGTATAGCAC
>JAFULE010000034.1 GCA_017483235.1 Faecalibacterium sp.
AACAAATTCGAGTAAACCACCGGTTTTTAGGAGACAAAAGTACATGGAGATCCTGCTTGCAAAAACCGCCGGCTTCTGCTTCGGCGTGGACCGGGCGGTGAAGCTCACCTACCGGCTGGTGGAGGAGGGCAGAAAGGTGGCCACCCTCGGCCCGCTGATCCACAATCCGCAGGCGGTGCAGGATATGTGTGCCAAAGGCGCGGTGGTGGCCGACAGTGTGGCCGCTGTGCCCGCCGGATACGATGTGGTCATCCGCAGCCACGGGGTGCCCCAGAGCGTGTACGACGAAATTGCGGCCCGCGCACTGATCCATCACGATGCCACCTGCCCCTTTGTGGCCAAGATCCACCGCATTGCCAAACAGGCTGAAGCAGCGGGGGCGGTGCTGCTGGTGGCGGGCGATGCCAGCCACCCCGAGGTGCAGGGCATTGCCGGCCATACCGCCGGTGAGGTGTTCATTTTTGCCGATCTGGCCGCTTTGCAGGGCTGGCTGACCGAAGAAAACCGGCAAAAAAAGCTTTTTGTGGTGGCACAAACCACCTTTCAGGTAACAAAATGGTTAGAATGTACTGAGTTTCTAAAAAAAAGCTATACAAACGCCGAAATTTTTGATACAATATGTAACGCGACGTGGGCGAGGCAGAAGGAAGCGGAAGAGTTGAGCCAACGGTGCGATCTGATGGTCGTCATCGGCGGGCACCACTCTTCCAACACCCAAAAGCTGGTCAAGGTCGCCGCAAAGCATACTCGCGCTGTTTCGGTCGAAACTGCGAGCGAATTACGGCCTGAATGGTTCGAGAATGTAAAAACGGCGGGCGTGACTGCCGGGGCTTCAACGCCATCGTCTATAATTGAGGAGGTACTTAACAGTATGATCGAAGAAATCAACGACAGCATGAGCTTTGAGGAGATGCTGGCAGCATCCGAGGAAAAGCGTGTTCATGCAGGCAGTATTGTGAAAGGAATCGTGACCAGCATTTCGGCCAATGAGATCCAGGTGGATGTGGGCGTTAAGCAGACCGGCTTTGTCAAGCTGAGCGAGCTGACCGACGATTCCAGCGCGAAGGTAGAGGATCTGGTCAAGGTTGGTGACGAACTGGACCTCATCGTCGAAAAGGTAATGGATCAGGACGGCGTCATCCAGCTCTCCCGCAAGAAGCTCGCATCTCGCAAGGGTATGGAAGAGATCGCTAAGGCCGCTGAGTCCGGCGAGGTCGTCGAGGGCGACGTTACCGAGTCCAACAAGGGCGGCGTAGTTGTCACCGTTAAGGGTGCCAAGGTGTTCGTTCCCCGTTCTCAGGCCACCATGCGCCGCGACGAGGACTACACCCAGCTGGTTGGCCAGCATGTCAAGCTGGTCATCACCGAGTGCAGCGGCCGCAAGGTCGTGGGCAGCATCAACAAGGTTACCGCCGAGGCCAACAAGGCCAAGCGCGAAGCCTTCTGGGCCGAGGTCGAGGTCGGCAAGACCTACGCCGGCACCGTCAAGAGCCTGACCTCTTACGGCGCTTTCGTTGACATCGGCGGCGTTGACGGCCTGTGCCACATCAGCGAGCTGAGCTGGAATCGTATCAAGCATCCCTCCGAGGTTGTTGCCGTGGGCGACGCCATCGAGGTTTATGTCAAGGAACTGGACACCGAGAGCCACAAGGTTTCTCTGGGCTACAAGAAGGCCGAGGACAACCCCTGGGAGCAGCTGAAGAACGAGTACCCCGTTGGCAGCGCTTTCCACGCTCCTGTTGTTTCCATCACCAAGTTCGGTGCCTTTGTGCGCATCCTGCCCGGTGTGGACGGTCTGGTTCACATCAGCGAGATCAGCACCGAGCGTGTTGAGAAGGTTGGCGACGTGCTGAAGGTCGGCGATATGGTCGACGTCAAGCTGCTGGATGTCGATTTCGACAAGAAGCGCATCAGCCTGTCCATGAAGGCCCTGCTGAACGCCGAGACCGCTGAGGACGCTGAGTAAGCTGTCTGAGCAATAAAGCTGTACAAAACCCCCGCTGCGTTTGCGGCGGGGGTTTTTGTGTTCCCGGGATCTTGACGGCGCTGTGTTTTCAAAACCGGATAATTGTGGTAATATAAATTTTATAGCAAGATTTGAATTCTATATTGATTCCAGCTGCAAAAGGGTGTTGTTATGGCAAGAACAGTCGTAAAAATTTATGGCGATGGCGAGTTTTGGGTCGATGGACAAAAGCGGGCCAAGCTGTATCCGGATGGCGAGATTTATGCAGATGGCCGCAAGGTCGGCAGGGTGTATCCGGACGGAGATATCTACATCGACGGCAAATGTGCTGGCAAGGTGTATTCGGACGGCGAGGTATGGGTCGGCGGCCAAAAAGTTGCCACCGGTGTTTACCTGCTGGATCTGCTGGAAGGCTCCGGCGGTGCCGACAGCACTTCCGGGCGGGACGACAGTAACGGTAGTCCGAAGTTTGGCGGCTTCGGCGGCGGAACCAAACTGGACGACCGTGTGGAAGTTGGCGGTTCCAGTTTCGGCTGTGGCGTGCTTTTTGTGATCGTACTGCTGATCGTCGCGTCCATCTATGCGTTCTTTAAGCTGTGGACATCCGAGCTTCCGCAGCTTCTGTTCAGCAATATGAATACGCTGGGCCCGGTCGCAACGGTTGCGGTATACGCCGGCATGCTGTTTATGATCTATTATCATTGCTGCCAGTCCACACAGGAAAAGGACGTCCAGTTCGTGCGCGGCATGCTGCAGCAGGCGGGTGTGTTCTTTGCAAATGTGATCGTCTTTACCGTGCTGGATCTGATCGTTACGGCGCTGTCCTATGGCTTTACGCTGGGGGATGTGCTGACTGCGGCAGGTTCTGCGCTGGCGGGCAGTGTGTTCGGCATGATATTAATTGCGGTATTCATTGGTGCCGCGCCCACCATCGTCAGTTCGATCCTCAGTTTGATCTGTATTAAAAAAGGGGTTGTACTCCGTCTGCCTCAGGATATTCGATGGAAAGCGCCCCGGGGCAAAGCACCTCGGGTCAAGGCGCCCTCGTCCAAAACGCCCTCGTATAAAGTGCCCTCGTCCAAAACACCCTCGTCGTGCAAACCCACTCGGACGGTTTCTGTTGCCGAACGATGCAGCTGGGTCGCGGATTGGGCCGGGCAAAACCTGGGCGTAAAGGCGATGTGCGTTTGTTTCCTGCTGGTGCTGGTGCTGGCGACAGCGGGCCTGCCTGCAAGCTTGTACGTAGGGGTGGACTTCTCCTATCTGACGGCACAGGATTGGCTGATGCCGGTTGTGGGCATTGTGGCGGGTGTGCTGATCCGCCGCAATATGTGGCGCAGCCGCCGCACCTTTGTAAAGGAGTGGCTGATTCAAAGTGGAATGCAATATGCCGTTTGTCTGCTGAATTGTGCAATCAAATATGGACTGGATTCGATTATTTACGCGCCGGACATGCTGCTGGATATGGGAGGAATCCTGCTGTTTGTGGGTGCGCTGATCGCCCTGTTTACAAAACCCTTTGTGCCCTGAAAAATCATTCCAAGTCTGCGCGCAGCACAAAATCGTGCTGCGCGCTTCTTTGCGCTATGCAATGGGCCGGGGTTTACACCCTGGCCTTTGCCGTGCTATAATCTAACCGTACCTTAGTGGACAGAGGTGTTTTATCCGCTGATATCAGGCGTTTCAGTCCCTTTTTAAGGAATAAAGGTGTATTCTATGTTCGAAAAACTTACCGTTCTTTATAAAAAATACGCCGAGGTGATCAACTACCTGTTCTTCGGCGTACTGGCCACCGCTTTGAACATCGTTCTGTATGCGGTATTCCAGTTCTTGTTTGGGTACGAAGCTGCCAACAGCTGGGGCAATGTGCTCAACAACATCATCTGCATTCTGTTTGCCTACTGGACCAACCGCACCTGGGTGTTCACCAGCAAAACCCACGGACGTGACGCGCTGAATGAATTTGCCAAATTTGTCAGCTGCCGCCTGTTCACCCTGGTGGTGGATACCGCCATCATGTTTGTGGGCGGCAACCTGATCGGCCCGGCACTGATCCCCGAGCAGTGGCTGGGGCTGTGGGGTCTGGCGGTCAAGGTGGGCGCCAACGTAGTGGTTGTGATTCTGAACTATGTGTTCAGCAAGCTGATCGTCTTCAAAGCGAAAAAATAAAGGAGGCACTTCCCCATGAAAAAACGTGTCAAGGGCTTTGCGTTCCGTCTGGTGGGTCTGATTCTGGGCATCATCGGCGCAACCGTGTCTATCACCGGTATTGTGTTCAGCGTCATCGGTCTGGTGCAGGCCCGCCGCTGCAAGCATTGCAAGATGGAGGATGAGTTCAGATGACCAATCAGGAAATTCTTGCCCGTGTTGACCACACCCTGCTGAAGGCTGACGCCACCTGGCCCCAGATCAAGGCCATCTGCGACGAAGCCATCGAAGCCAAAACCGCTTCGATCTGCATCAACACCTGTTACGTCAAACAGGCGGTGGAGTATATGGCCGGCCGCATTCCGGTTTGCTGTGTCATCGGCTTCCCCTTGGGTGCCATGGATACCGCCTCCAAATGCTTCGAGGCCAAAACCGCCGTCGAAAACGGCGCTGCCGAAGTGGATATGGTCATCAACATCGGCTGGCTGAAGGACGGCCGGTACGATGCCGTGCGCGAGGATATCGCGGCGGTCAAACGCGCCGTGGGCGACAAAGTGCTGAAGGTGATCATCGAAACCTGCCTGCTGACCGATGCCGAAAAGGAAAAAATGTGCGATATCGTGGTGGAAGCAGGTGCCGATTTTATCAAAACCAGCACCGGTTTTTCCACCGGCGGCGCCACCTTCCACGACATTGCGCTGTTCAGCCGCTGCGTGGCGGGCCGCTGCAAGATCAAGGCCGCCGGCGGTATCTCTACCCGCGAGGATATGGAGCAGTTCATTGCGCTGGGTGCCGACCGTTTGGGCACCAGCCGCGCCGTCAAGATCCTGAAGGGTGAACAGGCACAGGGCTACTGAGCAGATCCCTTTGTGTAAAATAATACCCCCGCCGCATATCCTGTTGCAGGATGATGCAGCGGGGGTGCTTTGTTTGTTTGTGCGTTTGAATACCGGCTTGTTTCTGGCGGCGCTGTGTGCTTTGATCACCGCAGGTCAGAAAACCTACCGGCAGTGGTACGGTTCGGCTGCGGCTGCCGACCTTGCGGCCGGCAGCCTGCTTTTGTGTGGGGCAGCACTGGCGCTGGCGGTCAGCCTGTGGTTGCCGGCTGCCCGGCCGCAGAAGGCTTTTGGAGTGTGGACAATGTATGCTGGCCTGACCGCTGCGGCGCTGTTCGGCTGCATTTTGTTGTGGGATTTTGCCTCGGCAGGGTTTGTGAGTGGTCTTGCTTTGCTGGCGGTGGGCTTTGGGCTGGGCGGTGCTGCAATCGCACTTGGATTTGCCGTGCTGTCGTGATATACTATAAAATGAGTTTTTGTGTTTTGGAGGTGACGCTGTGGCTTTTTGGAAACACGCCAAACGATGGGTGGCGGTGGGGCTGGTCTGTCTGCTGTGCGGCTGCAGCGGCACCAATGTGGACGAGCTGCTGCGCGCTCCTCGCCTTTCGGGCGAGAACGGTGCGGTGAAGGAAGCGCTGGACGCGGCACTGGGCGAGAATGCCCAGCTGAAATACCCCACCTACGGCGATTTTCTTTCGCCGTTTCTTTCCGGCGACTGGAACGGCGACGGTACGGCCGATATGGCAGTGCTGTACCGTACCACGGCATCGGCCAATGTCTGCCTTGCGGTGTTGCAGAAAGATACCGAAGCTGTCTGGCAGGTGACCGGTACGGTGGAGGGCCTTTCGGATATGGTGGAAAGTGTGCGTCTGGCCAGCCTGCGCAAGGGCAGGGCCAACCAGATCGTGGTGGGCTACACCACACAGGGCGATGAATACCTTGCCGTATACGCGTGGGAAAGCGGTTTGCTGCAGCCCATTCTGCAGCAAACCTACAGCCAGTATATCATTCAGGATATCACCGGCAGCGGTGCCGATGATCTGGTGCTGCTTTCCAGCGATGCCGAAAGCGGCAAAATGAAGGTGCAGCTGCTGACCGCCGGCGAAGAAGGTTTTACTGCGATGCAGGCCCCCGGCCTTTCGGCCGAAGAGTTTTCGGGTCTGGCGGCTATCAGTGCAGGCCGCGGCGCCGATGGCAAGGCGTATCTGATTTTGGACGGCTGGACCGGTGCCACCGGTGCCTCGCTGGCCTCGATGATGCTGTATTACGACGGAGAAACCGGTGGGCTGCAGCCGGCCCGGCTGCCCGGCACACAGGATCTGTACGCCGATTCGCTGCGGCATGTCAGCCTTTTGACCAGCCGCGACATTGACGGCGACGGCGTGGTGGAAATTCCGGTGCAGACCGAGCTGGTGGGCCAGATGAACCTTTTGCAGGACCGCCGCATGGACTTTATCGTGTGGCGCGACTACACCGCTGAACAACCGGATAAAAGCTTTGGTCTGTTGGACGAGGAGTATGGCTATTACATCCGCCTGCCGGAAGAGTGGCGGGGCAATCTGACCCTGATCAACGGCGAAGAAGAAGGCACCGTAGAGCTGCGCAGCCTTTCGGGCGAAGATTTGTATATGACCCTGCGCGTTACCGAGACCAGCGGTGTTACCGCCGACTGGCACCGGTTGGGTGCGGTGGCATCTGCACAGATCCAATTCCGGCTGGGGGAGGCGGGCAGTGTGCCTGTCTACCGGCTTACCAGTCAGTTTCATGTTTTGTAAGGAGGACCATGCCGTATGAGACGTATCCTTGTAGTGGAAGACGAAACCAGCATCCGTGAGATGATCGCGCTGAATCTGCGCATGAAAAATATGGAAGTGCTGGAGGCCGAAAGCGCCGAGGCAGCTCTGGCCTTGCTGGACACAAACCCTGCCTGTGACGTGGCCATTCTGGATGTGATGCTGCCCGGCATGAACGGTTTTTCGCTGTGCGAAAACATCCGCCGCACCGACAACGCCATTGGCATCATCATCCTCAGTGCCAAAAGTCAGGAGACCGACAAGATCCGCGGTCTGTCCATCGGCGCCGACGATTATATGACCAAGCCTTTCAGTGTAAGCGAACTGATGGCCCGGGTGGAGGCTTTGTGCCGCCGGGTGGCCCGCAGTGCCGGCGAAACGGCGGAAACCGGGCGGTTGGTGTCGGGCGAGTTTGTGCTGGATGAAAACAGCCACATGCTGCTGAAAAACGGCAGGCAGATCGACCTGACCCAGGTGGAGTTCCAGATCATGGAGCTGTTCTTCAAAAATCCCGGCACCGCGCTGGTGCGCGAAAAGATTCTGAAAGGCGTCTGGGGCGAAAACTACTTTGGCGATGTAAAAATTGTAGATGTAAACATTCGCCGCCTGCGTATGAAAATCGAGGACGAGCCCTCGAACCCCAAGCACATTCTTACCGTGTGGGGCTACGGCTATCGCTGGAATTGACCCTGCACTGTTTGGCTAAAACAAAACCCTGAAAGGAGGGCTGCCCATGAAAAGCGGAATTACCCGGCGCTGGATCACCGGCAGCCTTCTGATCACGATTCTGGTGCTGGTGCTGGCCGAAGGACTGTTTTTGTACACCTTCAGCCAAAGCTATTACGGCGGGGTACGCCAGACCATGCTGCGCCGGTTTTCTTCCATCACCGGCCAGCTGCAGGCCTATACCGGCGAGACCGATCGGGAAACCGCCCGTACCCGCAGCATGGCGCTGCGCCGCATGGTAGAGCAGTTTACCGATAAGGAAAAATATGAGTTCATGCTGCTGGACGGCATGGGCGGTGTGCTGGCATCCTCCAGCGGCACCACGGCCGAGGGCATTTTGAGCAGCGACGATTTCAACGCCGCCCTGCAGACGGCCGATGGTGCCGGCGCGGCGGTGTACCGTACCGCATCGGGTGAACGGGTGATGGCGGTGTGCATTCTGCTGCCCTACGACGCCGAAGATGTGGCTGCCTTGCGGCTGATCACCAGCCTGACCCTGGTGGATGCTCAACTGAACACCATCTTCTCGGTCAGTGCGCTGGTGGTGCTGGCGGTGCTGCTGGCGTCGGTGTTTTCGGGGTTCTACTTTGTGCGCAGTATTGTAACTCCGCTGGGGCAGATCGAAACCATTGCCGCGGCGATTGCCGAGGGCGAGCGTAAAGTTCGGCTGCCGGTTACCGGCAAAAAAGGGGACGAGGTGGACCGGCTGCGTGTTACCATCAACCGCATGGCCGAGGGCCTTGCCGAAACCGAAACCATCAAAAACGAATTTATCAGCTCGGTTTCGCACGAGCTGCGCACCCCCCTTACCTCGATCAAGGGCTGGGTCGAAACCATTGCGGCCATCGACGACCCACAGGATGAAAACTATCGCAAGGGCCTGCAGATCATCAGCCGCGAAACCGACCGTTTGTACAACATGGTGGAAGAACTGCTGGATTTTTCCCGCCTGCAAAGCGGCCGGGTTCAGCTGGACTGCACCCCGTTGGATCTGGTGGCCGAGCTGACCGATGCAGTGCTGTTTTTTGAAGCCCGCATCCATGCCGAAGGCCTGACCCTTGCCTACGAAGAACCGATGGAGACTATTCCGGTGTTTGCCGACCCCAACCGCCTGCGGCAGGTGTTCATCAATGTGCTGGACAACGCCATCAAGTACTCGGCCGTGGGCGGCCGCATCACCATCAAGGTGTGGGCCGGCAAATACAAAGCCTTTGTGGAAGTGCTGGATCAGGGCCGGGGCATTCCGCCCGAAGATCTGGAAAACGTGAAGAATAAGTTCTTCAAGGGCCGAAATGCGGTGCGGGGCAGCGGTATTGGCCTTGCACTGGTGGAAGAGATCATGACTGGTTTCGACGGCACGGTGGATCTGAAAAGCACCCTGGGCCGTGGCACCGTGGTCACCTTGGGCTTGCCCCTATACCATCCGCCCAAATAATGCGGATGGTATCCTTTTGCTTGCAAATTGATTTATTACAGGAGAATCCCCCATGAATCAGAAACCCTGCTTTAAAACCAGTGTGGGCGGTCAGGCCCTGATGGAAGGCATTATGATGCGCGGCCCCCACAAGATCTGCTGCGCTGTGCGCGACCCCGAAGGCAACATTCAGCTTACCGAAGAGCCGGTGACTAAACACGGCTGGCAGAAGATCCCCTTTGTGCGGGGTGCCATTGCCATGATCGACAACCTGATGGTGGGCTACCGCTATCTGATGCTGTCGGCCAAGATCAGCATGGGCGAGGAATTCGAAGAGGAAGAGCCCACCAAATTTGAACAATGGATCATCGATCATCTGGGCGAAAAGGCTGCCGACGCCATGCTGATGCTGGCAGCGGTGGTGGGCGGTTTGATGGCCATTTTTCTGTTCACCGTACTGCCCACTGCCATTGTGGGCGGCATCGGTGCCTTTGTGCCGCTGGGCCGCTGGGCGCGTGTGGTGCTGGAAGCGATTCTGAAGGTTACGGTGTTTGTGCTGTATCTGTGGGCTGCCAGCCATATGAAAGAGATCCACCGCGTGTTCGAATACCACGGCGCCGAACATAAAACCATCGCCTGCTATGAAGCAGGGGAGGCGCTGACGGTGGAAAACATCCGCAAGCACTCCCGCTTCCACCCCCGCTGCGGCACCAGTTTTATGATCCTGATCGTCATCGTCAGCGTGTTTTTGTACAGTGTTCTGCCCTGGAGCAACACCGCGCTGCGCATCGTGTACAAGCTGCTGCTTCTGCCGGTGGTGATGGGCATCAGCTACGAGCTGCTCAAATGGTGCGGCCGCAGCGACAATCTGCTCACCCATGCCATCCGCGCCCCCGGTTTGTGGGTGCAGCGGCTGACCGTGTTTGAGCCGGACGACAGTATGATCGAAGTGGCCATTGCCGCCGTTACACCCGTTCTGCCCGAAGACCGGGCCGAGGGGCAGTGGTGACCGCCCCGGGCATGCTGCCCCGGCAGGCTGCCGCCGCAGTGGCACAGGCGTTAAAAGCAGCCGGCTGCCCCGATGCAGTCTACGACGCCCGGTTTCTGGTGCAGTTGGTCACCGGGCAGGATCCCCGCCTGAGCGATGCCCCCCTTACCGGGGTGCAAACCGCCCGGCTGAACGAACTGGCAGCCCGCCGTGCTGCGCGCGAGCCGCTGCAGTATCTGTGCGGCTGCTGGCCTTTTTTCGATTTTGAACTGGTCGTCGGGCCCGGGGTGCTGTGCCCCCGCGCCGACACCGAGATTGTGGCCGAAGCGGCAGCTGCACTGCTGCAGGGCACAACCGATCCCCGTGTGCTGGATCTGTGTGCCGGCACCGGCTGTCTGGGGCTGGGGGTCAAGCGACTGTGTCCCAGTGTGCAGTTGACTGCGCTGGAAAAAAGCCCCGATGCGCTGGTGTATCTGCGGCAAAACGCCGCCCATGCGCTGGACGGGCGCGGCCTTGCCGCGCCCTATGCGCAGGTGGTACAGGGGGATTTGTTTGAGTTTTATAAGGAATTGCCCGAAAGCAGCTTTGACCTGATCGTATCCAATCCGCCTTACCTCACCGCACAGGAGATGACTCAGCTGCAGCCCGAGGTGGCCCACGAGCCGGCTATGGCGCTGGCAGCCGGGCCGGACGGGCTGGATTTTTACCGTGCCATTGCGGCACACTACCAACAGGCACTGCGCCCCGGCGGCGCGCTGGTGCTGGAGATCGGCTGGCAGCAGCGCGAAGTGGTAACCACCCTGCTGCAGCAGAACGGCTGGACAAGGATTGAGTGCCGGCAGGATTACGCCGGCCTTGACCGGTGCATCACCGCCCGACGACCGGGATGAAATCCTGTTTATGGGATGCAGGCTGTGGTATTCTGTGTTTGTAAGCTCAAAATGCTGTCTGAAAAATCCTTTGAATTTTTTACAACAAATGGTTGTAAAAATGAAAGGAATATGGTATCATGAACAGCAGATACAACTGGCCGTTTTCGGCAGCAGATAAAAGTGAGGTAACAGTATGGCAGCGAAAAATTCAAGCCCGGTGCCTTCCGCCGTGAAGGTGAAACCCAGCGACCGCAAGGACGCTCTGGCCACCGCCATTGCCCAGATCGAAAAGCAGTTCGGTAAGGGCGCGGTGATGAAGCTGGGCGACAATGTGGGCATGCAGGTGGATGCTATTTCCACCGGCAGTCTGGGTCTGGATCTGGCTTTGGGCGTGGGCGGCATGCCCCGCGGCCGTGTGATCGAAGTGTACGGTCCCGAATCCAGCGGTAAAACCACTCTGGCACTGCATGTGGTGGCCGAAGCTCAGAAAATGGGCGGCGAGGCGGCTTTCATCGACGTTGAGCATGCGCTGGATCCCCACTATGCCGCCGCTTTGGGCGTTGATATTGACAGTCTGCTGGTCAGCCAGCCGGATACCGGCGAGCAGGCCATGGAGATCTGCGAAGCGCTGGTGCGCTCGGGCGCCATCGATGTTATTGTCATCGACTCGGTGGCCGCCATGGTGCCCCGTGCCGAAATCGAGGGCGAAATGGGCGACAGCCACGTTGGCCTGCAGGCAAGACTGATGAGTCAGGCGCTCAGAAAACTTA
>JAFULE010000035.1 GCA_017483235.1 Faecalibacterium sp.
AAGCACTTGGTGCCCCAGGCGGGATGGTCGCCCTTTTCGCCATCGTGGAAGAACTGCCAGGTGGTGCCGTCGAACATGTTGATGCCTTCGGCGGTGTTCTTGACGGCATGGCTGTGCACCACGTCCAGCAGCACCTGAATGCCCATGTTATGGGCAGTGTTGACCAGATACTTCAGATCCTCCGGCTTACCGAACCAGCTGGAAGCTGCGAAGAAGTTGGATACCTGATAGCCGAAGCTGCCGTAGTAGGGGTGCTCCATAATGGCCATCAGCTGAATGGTGTTGTAGCCGGCCTTTTTGATGCGGGGCAGGGTGTAGTCGGCAAATTCACGATAGCTGCCAACCTTGCCTTCTTCCTGCGCCATGCCCACATGGGCTTCGTAGATGTACAGGCCCTTTTCTGCCTTGAAGTTTTGGTCGGTCCACTCAAACACCTTGCGATCGTCCACAACCTCGGCGCAGAAGGTGATGGTCACCGGATCCTGTACCACCCGGCGGGCATACAGGGGAATATGCTCGGTGCGCTGCAGGTTGGCGTCCACCACAGTCTTTACCTTGCAGCCGTCCCACAAAGCGTCGTCGCCGTCCAGAAACAGCTCCCAGTTGCCGTTTTCCAGCCGGTTCAGGGGGTGGCTGGTCAGGTTCCACTGGTTAAAATCGCCGGTCAGATATAATTGGTAGGCGCTGGGGGCCCATTCGCGGTAGACCCAGCCACCCTCCACATGATGGATACCGTAGTAGTTGTGGGCATTGGCAAACTCGTTCAGGGTGCCGCCCTCGGGCAGCAGACGGTTTTTGGTTGCCCGATACAGGAACATACGCAGATCAATGTCGCCTGCAAAAGGCTGCAGCTGGGGGTTCAGTTCCAACAGTCTGTACATAAGGTCACCTTCCGTTTATAAAAAATGTTTTTTGAAATCCGGATGGAAAAGCGCACGTGCCTGCACAGCAAAAGTGCAGCGCACAGCCCTGCCTGATTGTATTGTAACGCAATTTACAGGGCAAGTCAAACAAAGTAGACAAACTGGAAATGAAAAGATGCCCGGACGCGGATTTGTGTCTTTTGACGGAAAGTTGCGCAGCTGTTGCGCTTGATTTGCCGCGATTTTACCAGTATTTTCGGCAAAAGAATGGACTTTCCCGCAGAATACGGTATAATCGATAATGAGGTAGTTTGCGGCCTATGCCGCATGCCATAAGGAGGAAAATCATGAAACTTGATACCAAACGCACCGTTCTGGTGGGCATGGCGTTTTTGTCCATCTGCGCTTTCTGGCAGATGTATGACAGCGTTGTACCCCTGATTCTGACCAATACCTTCCATATGGACGAGGTGTTCAGCGGCGCCATCATGGCAGCCGACAATGTGCTCGCTCTGTTCCTGCTGCCGCTGTTTGGCGGCTTGTCCGACAAATGCACCTCCAAGCTGGGCCGCCGCAAGCCCTTCATCCTGCGCGGTACCCTGGTGGCTGTCTGTTTGATGATGGTGCTGCCCCTGCTGGATAACAGTTATTTTGCTGCCCCCGCCGGCTGGAAGCTGGCCGGCTTTGTGGTGGTGCTGGGCCTGCTGCTGGTGACGATGGGCACCTACCGCAGCCCGGCTGTGGCCCTGATGCCGGACGTTACCCCCAAGCCCCTGCGCAGCAAGGCCAACGCCATCATCAACCTGATGGGCGCTGTGGGCGGCATCATCTATCTGATCATTACCAGCGTGCTGTATTCGGCGGGGCGTACCGCCGGCATGGCCCATGTCAGCTACACCCTGCTGTTTGCCATCGTGGCGGGCATCATGCTGCTGGCTCTGGTGGTGCTGATGACCACCATCGACGAGCCTGCCCTGGCCGCCAAACAGGCTGAATACGAAGCCGCCCACCCTGAGGATGTGGTGGCCGACACCAGTGCCGGCGGCGAACTGCCGGCCGAGGTCAAGCGCAGCCTTGGCTTTTTGCTGGTGTCCATCAGCCTGTGGTTCTTTGGCTATAACGCCATCAGCACCTGGTTTACCACCTACGCCAGCAATGTGTGGAATATGCCGTTGGGCAGCGCCACCATGTGCCTGACCATTGCCACCGCCGGTGCCATTGTCAGCTACATCCCGGTGGGCAACATTGCCAGCAAGGTGGGCCGCCGCAAAACCATCCTGTTCGGTGTCTGCCTGCTGTCGCTCAGCTTCTTTATGGGCTTTGTGTACACCTGCTTCTCCAGCCAGTTCAGCCCCATCCTGTACATTCTGTTCATCTGTGTGGGTATCGCATGGGCGTCCATCAACGTCAACAGCCTGCCCATGGTGGTGGAAATGTGCAAGGGCGGCGAGGTCGGCAAGTTTACCGGCTACTACTACACCTTCAGCATGGCTGCGCAGACCCTGACTCCGGTGGTGTCCGGCTGGCTGATGCAGACCTTTGGCTACAAGGTGCTGTTCCCTTATTCCGCCGTTGCGGTGGCGCTGGCCTTTGTGACCATGCAGTTCGTCAAGCATGGTGACACCACCTGCAAGGTGAAAAAAGGGCTGGAAGCCTTTGATGTAGATGATTGATCCATCCTGCGGCCCGGCGCCCTTGCCGGGCTGCTTTGGTAAGGAGCGAATGTACAATGACCATTGTTCTGATTCTGGTTTGTATTGTTCTGGCGCTGGTGATGCTGTATCTGTGGGCGATTCGCGGCCGCACCGGCCATCCCGGCCTTGCTGCGCTGCAGGGCTGGCGCTACGCCCATCGGGGCTGGCACGATAAGCCTGCCATCCCCGAAAACAGTATGGCGGCCTTCCGCCGTGCGGTGGAAAACGGCTTTGGCGCCGAGCTGGATGTGCATCTGCTGGCCGACGGCGGCCTTGCGGTGTTCCACGACGCCAAGCTGATCCGCACCACCGGACGTGAGGGCTTTATCGAAGATCTGACCCTGGCCGATCTGCCCGGCTATAAGCTGGAGGGCACCGAAGAGACCATTCCCACCTTCCGGCAGGTGCTGGATCTGTTTGAACAAAAGGCCCCTCTGATCATCGAGCTGAAGGCCGAGCGGGGCAACGCTGCCGCCCTGTGCGCTGCCGTGTGCAAGGAGCTGGACAGCTACACCGGTGTGTACTGTCTGGAAAGCTTTGACCCCCGCTGCATTCTGTGGCTGCACAAAAACCGCCCCGATCTGATTCGCGGCCAGCTGGCCCAGAATTTTATGAAAGAGCCCTCGGGTATGGGGCGGCCCATTGATCTGGTGCTGACCTACCTGCTGGATAATGCCCTGACCCGCCCCGACTTTGTGGCCTACAAGTTCGAAGACCGGTGCAGCATCGGCAACCGGCTGTGCCGCAAGCTGTGGAAGGTGGCCGGCGCCAGCTGGACCATCCGCAGTAAGGCCGATCTGGATGCCGCCGAGGCCGAGGGGCTGCTGCCCATTTTCGAGTGTTTTGATCCGCGTGTATAAGTAAGCCAAGGCCCGATTGCATTGTTTTGTGCAGTTGGGCCTTTGTTTTAGCAGTTGATCAGCCGAATGGCGTCCACCGGGCAGCTTTGGGCGGCTTCGGCGGCTCGGGCGGCATATTCGCCGGGGATCTGCCCGGGCTGTGCCATGGCCAGAATACCCTGCATTTCGAATATTTCGGGGCACAGTTCGGCACAGCGGGTACAGCCAATGCAGGTTTGCGGGTCAACGTAAGCGATCATGCAAAGAACCTCCTTGAATTATTCTCATAAAAAGTATGGCTGCGCCGGGCGGCGGCTATGCGGTGGCACTGCGGCGGAAAGTATGATACAATGGCAAAAACAAGCTTCCCAAAGGAGAACAGGCTATGAACATCCAGATTTTCGGCAGCAATAAAAGCTTCAACACCAAAAAGGCTCAGCGCTGGTTCAAGGAGCGCAACATCAAATTTCAGATGATCGATATGAAGGAAAAAGGTATGAGCCGCGGCGAGTTTGACAATGTCAAGCGGGCGGTGGGCGGTTGGCAGAAACTGGTGGATGAAAATGCCAAGGACAAGCAGACCCTTGCGCTGCTGCAGTGTCTGGTGGAATATCAGCAGGAGGACAAGCTGTTCGAAAATCAGCAGCTGATCAAAACCCCTGTTGT
>JAFULE010000036.1 GCA_017483235.1 Faecalibacterium sp.
GTGATGGCAGCACCGTTTTCAACGCGAGACTGGGCCGAGGCGTTTACACGTACCGTAACCGATACAACGCCGCTGTGGCCGGCTTCGACACCGGTAATCGTCCAGCTGACCGTTTTGCCATCGCTGCTGGGGGCGCCTTCATTGGTGGCGCTTACAAAGTCCGTGCCGGTGGGCAGGGTGTCCACAACGGTAACGTCTGCTGCCTGATCGGTATTGTTGTTATAGATGATATTGTAGGTGATGGTATCGCCCACCTTCAGGCCTTCGCCGGCCGCTGCGGTGGTGCCGGCTACGGTTTTGCCATAGGGCGGGTTGACGACTGTATTGGTGGTGTAAGTATTGCCGCCCAAAGTAGCGGAGGCTGTGTTGGAGATGGGATCGAAGGTGGCCGACTGCAGAGCTGCCTCGGTGACCTTCACCTTAAAGGAAACGGTCAGCTTGCCTCCGGTTTCCACTCGATCGGTCCAGGTCAGCTGGCGTCCATCGGGCTGCACACTGGGGTTGGCACTGACAAACTCAGTACCGACGGGGATCGTGTCGGTGATGGTGATATCGGCTGCCGCACCGGTGATATTGGGCACCTCGATGGTGTATTCCAGCACCTGACAAACCATAACAGCCTTGCCGTTGGCATCCGTGAGGGTGGGGATAGGTGCTGCCGCTTGTTCATTCTCATAACTGGCCACCGATTTGGTGGGGCTGGCCGATTTATAGATCAGGCGGCCGTTGTTGCCCAGCCAGATGGTGTAGTGGGGGTCGGTGTGGCCGTAGGTACGATCGTGGAAGGTAACACGTCCGGCCGTCTGGGTTCTGTTCTCGCTTTTTCCGATATCCTCATCCAGACTGGTGATGGCCGCTTCCGAATAGGTACCAGCCTTAATGTACCACTGGTTGTTTGCATCCTGTGCCGCAAACTCGGTGTAGTCTGCCGGCATTACAATTGCAATCGAGCCGTTCTGCGGGGTAGCGGTTACACCCTCTTCGCTGCTGGCCGCAGTGCTTGTCCAGGTGTAGTAGTCATGCTCATAATAATAGGTTTCGCCGGCCGTCAGCGAGGTAGCCGGACGCGTGCAGGCCGCATCGGTGTAAAGCGGGGTATCTTTCGTGTAAGCGTAGTACTCGTTTTCTGCGCTGGCGTAGAAGTCGGCACTGGTCATTGCCTTGTGCTCTTCCTGTGCAGCATTGCGGTCCCACTCGTTGGTGTAGAAATAATAAGTGCCGGATTCGCTGCCGGGGTTGGCGGCCAGATACTCGGCGCTGACCTTTTCGGTCATGTTGGCCGGGTTGATATCCGAGCGCAGGCCCACCTCATATACAACACGGGAAGGAACCAGTGCATTGTAGTATGCTTTGGGAGTCGAAGCCACATCATCGATCAGCACACTCTGCACACTGAGCAGGCTGGCCGGGGCCGAGATGGTCACGGTCTGCTGATAGGGGGCGGTCAGGCTGCGGGCCACGCGCACCACAAAGTAGAGCATCTCGCGGGGGGTGTCGTTCTGGCCGCCGGCAGTGCCGCGGAAGAAGTAGCTGCGCACCACATGGGTGGCATTGGCGGGAATTGCAGCCGCGCCCTCGGTGCTGGTGAGGTACTCGACCGAATCGTCATAGGCAGGGGCAATGTAGTACAGGCCCGAGTCAAATTCCACAATGGGGGTGGAAGTGTTGTCGGTCGCTTCGGACACAGCAGCCACCATGGTCTTGGGATATTCGGCACCATACCAGACAAGGCTGTTGTCCCAATCGGCACCGCCATCGGTATAATACAGCTGCTTCGGGCTTGCCTGTGCGCTTTGCAGCAAGGCCAACGCAGCATTGTGGGCTGCCGTATCGGCATCGGCATTATCCGATCCAATATTATGAGTGGCCAGAATACGGGCTTTCAGCACCTCGAAGAACGCTGCGTCGAACGCAGTGTCCGCATTGTTGGTACCGTACCGGCTGGCCAAATCGGCAAAGCTCTTACCCTGATACAGGAAGCCTTCGCCCAGAACACCCTTGATGTCCTTTACTTCCATGTATTCGCCGATGGGGTCAGTAAAAGTAACATAGCCGGAGAAATCTTCGCCCCAAGCGGTAGAAATGTAGGTGGGGCTGGCCAGTGCCTTCAGCTGAATCTCGATGATCAGATCACGGAAGGCATTGTTGATCTCGGTAGTGCTGGAAGCAGACCAGTAAGCATCGTTGTACTTCAGACCGGTAACAGTGTTTTCGATGTTGTCGGTTCTGGACTGCCAATTGTTCCAGCGGTTGCCTTCTTGATTATAGTTGTAGAAGTTGTAATACTCCTGACCGCTGGAGCCCTGATAGTAAGTGTTGCCGCCATCATTGACCAGAATGCTGAAGTTACCGTCGGACTGAGTGCCCTCGCTGATATAAGAGCTCATATAGCTGCGGAAACTGGCTGCAGTGGTATTGGTAGCAGAATCCAGATTGTTCAGCGGGTCCAGAGTGACCTGCGCTGCAAGCTTGCTGGCACGGTCGGCATCACTGTCGTTGTTATTGACGGTCAGGCCCACACCGATGGTATAGATATTGGCCGACTGGGCGGCGTTGGCACCATAATATTTCTGGGTGATCTGGTTCTTGTAATAAGAAGCACTCAGCGCGGCCAGGAAGCCGACACCCGGATCACTGATATTGCCGTCACCCATGATGTACGAGTAATTGGCAGTGTTGTTTGCAACACAGTAGGGATTCCACCAAGTGGCATCGGTGTACGCATAGGTGGGGGCGCCGTCCGACAGAATGACCAGGAACGGCATACGGTTGACAGTAGTATCCAGCGTGCCGTCGTTGTTGGTATCCACCGTAACGGTAGTGTCCACACTGTCGGCGGTAAGCAGTTTAGCGCCGGCGATAATACCTGCCTGAATGTTGGTACCGCCATCGTGGATATTACGGCCGCTGGTATTTACGGTGCCGTTGGCATTGCGGCCGCGCAGGTTGCCGTTGCTTACAGTAAGATGGCTGGTTGCCGCGCTGTCATCGTAATGACCCAGAGGCGACAACACCGAGGCATGGTTAGAGAAACCAACCACTGCGATCCGGTTGTTTTCATTGAGCGAAAGAAGGGTGCTGATGGCGCTGTTGGCCGCCGCCATAACGTCATCGGCACGATCTCTGCCATCGGAAGTTCCGGTGTTCATGCTGCCCGAGGTATCAATAACGAACACCACGTCCAGCGGGACAGGAATCTGGCTGGAAACACCGTGGCTCTGGGCAGACTGGCTGACCGTGACCAGGAAATTGCCGGCAGCAGGATTCCATGCAGCACCGGCCGCTTCAGACGAAAGATCCAGTGCGCCGTCGGTGACCGACTTGCCCACCAGCACCTTACCGCTGTTCAGGGTACTGCCGTTAACCCGATTGCCGGCGGCATCCACATGGAACACATCATTGGGGCGGGTCAGGGTTTCAGGGTCTGCCACGGTAGCGGTTGCGCCGTAGCTCTGACCGGTGGCGTTGTCTGCAAAGGCAAACATGGAAGCGGGCACATAGCTTGCCGCCATGACCAGCGCCATGGCAAACGCTGCCGCACGCTGCCTCCAGCTGCGTGGAATTGGATTTTTGTTGGTTTGTTTCATAAGGGGTACCTCACCTTTTTTACCGCAATATGCGGCCATTCAGATTGATTACCATATTGGATGCAATACATCCGTTTTTATACATTGCTGCGTTTATACCGGTGCCGATTACTCGTTCAGCTTTGTCAGCCTGCCCAGAAGAACATAGCGGGCAATATCGGTTTCGTACGAACAGGTGGACAGGGTGATCAGAGAATCTTCTGCCGTAACCTGCACATCCGACCGGAATGTGGTTTGCTTATACGCCTGTTCGATCATTGTGGTGCGGCCTGTCGCATCAGCCGGAACGGCATACAGTGGGTCGTCATCCCGAATCACCCAGCCCGCAGCCAGCTCGATTTTGTAATCCCCCTGCGGGGTGAGCAGCCACATCACCGGATGCTGATCGAAATATTCCTGTTTTTTGTAATTGTCCAGCGTACCGAACATTTTACCGGTCTTCATGTTATGGCCGTAGATCAGGGTGTTGCCGTCGGAAAAATCGGCCTGATTGCGGTAATCCATAAACAAGCTGCCGTTCTGGTTTTCGGTGCCGTCCAGCAGGCGGTACAGATAGTAGTCGTTGTCGTCCGCCTGTGCAATGGGGTAGTTGATGACCGTATCTTCGCTGTACAGCCATGCCACTACATCGGGGTTCTGGGCCTGCAGCGCCGCAAAATCCACCTGAATGGGGGCCTGCTCTTTCGGCAGCTGCACCTGAGAAACGGCAGGCGGCGGTGTGGGCCGCTGCACCACTGTTTGCTGCACCAGATCACCGGTGTAATCGTCGCTGGCGCGGCCTGCGTTCCAGTAGGAAAACAGCTGCCATGCCGAGTAACAGAACACCGCGATGCAGGCCAGCAGGCAAGCAAGCCACAAAACCGAAGAGGTTCGTCGGCTGCGGCCGGAGGTGTGCTGCCCCGGAGGAGCGTGTTCGTTATTATATTTTCGTTTTTCCTTGTGTTGATCCATCTGTTATTTCCTTATGCAAATCTTATAAAAGGGTACAGTATGCACTTTCCCATAATTACACAGTTACATTATGGCAAAAAAGATTGTGAAAATCAATACAAATCCGCAAAAACAAGCCAATTTTCATAAAGTGATACAGTTGCTGGCACAAGTGTTGTTTTTGGTACTCAATCGCTTTACAAACCGGGGGAAATCTGGCATAATCGTTACCGGCGCGAGCAGGCTGCGCATCTTCCTTTTCAGCCGCTGCACTGCCCAGATTTTACTGCTTGAGCACCGCGAAGCATGAGGTTATTTGTATGGAAATTGTAATCAATCAGGCTGTTCTGCACCTGCTGGACACCACCATGGACACTCCCACCCTTTCGGGCGCCGGCATGGAGCTGACCGCCGAAAAAACAGCCTATCTGCAGGCACACATCGAGAAATTATTTGCCAGCGATGACCTGCGCAGCTGCCATTTTCTGCCGGAATCCGCTTTCGAAAGTGAACTGCAGCACAACGGCGATTTCATTGATTTTTCCTGCCGGGTTGCCGGGGTGATGTTTGATTATATGCACGCCCACCCCACCATTCCCTGTGGCGATCTGGTGGTTGTGGACCTGAGTGTGCACGGGGTGCCCTGGCTGGCGCTGCTGAAACTGAACTACAAAAACGGCTACATCCACTATACCGAACAGAATGGCAGCCTGCAGACCAACTCGATCATTCAGCAGCGCATCTGCCTGCCCACCCAGAGCGGCAAGGTGGACGAGGGTGCATTGATTGACCTGTCCAACGGCGCAATTCGATTGCTGGAAAAGAAATACGACATCGACGGCAAAAAGGACTATTACCTCTCCCCTGTTGTACTGCAGTGCAGTCAGGCTGTGCCGGACAAAAAGAAGCTGGCGGTGATCCAGCAGGCTGCCACCCAGGCGGTGCAGGAAGCCTACGACGAGCAGGAACACGTAGAAGCGCAGGTTGCCATGCTGATCCGCAATCAGGCAGTGGACAACCGCATCAGCGTGGAGGCGGTACGCCAGCAGATCCAGGAGGAATACCCACTGGCCGCCGTACCTTTTGATGATTACATTGAAAAGGCTTCGGACACGGTGGCCGCAGCCGAAACGGTAACCGTTACCCCCGCCAAGATCCGCCGCATGGAAAGCCGCAGCATCAAAAGCCAGAACGGCATTGAGGTAAAAATTCCCACCGAGCTGCTTTCTTCCATCGAGGACGTGGAGTTCATCCGCGACCCGGACGGCAGCGTGTCGCTGCTGATCAAAAACGTGGTCTTGTAAAAAACATACGATGCAGCAACAAAAACAACCATGACAAGCATTTTTGCTTGCCATGGTTGTTTGTTACTTGTTCAGATTCAGCTGTTCATGCTGCTGGGGGCGTTGTTCTTGAGCAGAACGTCGTGGCTGCCGCCTTCGACGATACTGGTGGAAGAGACAACGGTCAGGCGGGCCTTCTGCTGCAGCTCGGGGATATCCAGCGCACCGCAGTTGCACATGGTGCTCTTGACCTTGTACAGAGTGGTCTGCACGCCGTCGGCCAGCGAACCGGCATAGGGCACGTAGCTGTCAACGCCTTCCTCGAAGGTCAGCTTGGAAGCACCGCCCAGATCGTAACGCTGCCAGTTGCGGGCGCGGTTGGAACCTTCGCCCCAGTACTCCTTCATGATCTGGCCGTTGATACGCACCTTGTTGGTGGGGCTTTCTTCAAAGCGGGCAAAGTAGCGGCCCAGCATAACGAAGTCGGAGCCCATGGCCAGAGCCAGAGTGATGTGATAGTCGTGCACGATGCCGCCGTCGGAGCAGATGGGCACGTAAATACCGGTTTCCTCAAAGTACTCGTCGCGGGCCTTGGCCACCTCGATCACAGCGGTAGCCTGACCACGACCGATGCCCTTGGTTTCGCGGGTGATGCAGATGGAGCCGCCGCCAATACCAACCTTGATAAAGTCGGCACCAGCCTCGGCCAGGAAGCGGAAGCCCTCGCGGTCAACCACGTTGCCGGCGCCGATCTTGACCTTGTCGCCGTAGTGCTCGCGGGTCCACTGCAGGGTCTGGCGCTGCCACTCGGAGAAGCCCTCGGAAGAGTCGATGCACAGCACGTCGGCACCGGCCTCGACCAGTGCGGGGATGCGCTCGGCATAGTCACGGGTGTTGATGCCGGCACCTACCACATAGCTCTTGTTCTCGTCCAGCAGTTCGTTGACGTTTTCCTTATGGCTTTCGTAGTCCTTGCGGAAGACAATGTACTGCAGGCAGCCCTCATCGTCCACCAGAGGCAGGGTGTTGATCTTGTGTTCCCAGATGATATCGTTGCAGTCGTGCAGCGAGGTGTTGGCCGGGGCGGTAACCAGCTTGTCCAGCGGGGTCATGAACTCGGTAACCTTCAGGTCGGTGCTCATGCGGGACAGACGATAGTCACGGCTGGCCACAATGCCCAGCAGCTTGCCGTGGGCAGTACCGTCGTGGGTGATGGCAACGGTGGAATGACCGGTGCGGGTCTTCAGATCCAGCACATCGGCCAGAGTGGCTTCGGGGGGCAGGTTGGAGTCGCTGGTGACAAAGCCCTTCTTGTAGCCCTTAACACGGCGCACCATGGCAGCTTCGCTTTCGATGCTCTGGGAACCGTAGATGAAGGACAC
>JAFULE010000037.1 GCA_017483235.1 Faecalibacterium sp.
CCCAAAAAAGGCGAAACCTATAACTGGGTAGTGGACTGCACCCACGACGAGCTTTGCTTCAACTGCAAGCGGCGGCAGCAATGCTGGCAGCAGGAATACTCCAACACGGTGGACGGGCTGTTTGCCCTGAAGCCTTTGCTTGAACGGCAGGGCAGGATAGGGGTCGAGCATCTGCCCGGGCAGCTGTGCCGGTGCATCCACCCGGCGGCACTGTCCAGTGCGGTCACCCGGGCGTATGCGCTGTACCGCGGCCGGCGCGAGGCCCGGGTACATGCCGACGCGCTGCGCACCGCCCTGACCGAGCAGTACGGTGCGGTGGCCGATGCATTGGCGGGGTTGTCGGCCCAGCTGGGCGAACCGGGCGTGGCCGAACCCTACAAAAGCGGGCGGGTGGCGGCCTTGTTTGCGGCCCGCGGGGCCGAGCCGCAGGAATGTGCGGTCACCCGGGACAGTGCAGGCCGGCTGCGGGCTGCGGTCACCCTGCCGCGCACCGGCTTTACCGAAGCCGAGCTGCAGCAGCTGGCTGCCGGGGTGGGGCAGATCTGCCAGCGGCCCATCGAGCTGCCGCAAAAGCTGTCCTGTCAGCAGATGACTACCTTGATCTTCAACGAAAAGCCGCGGTTTCGGGCGGTGTTCGGGCAGGCGGGCCGGGCGGCCGAGGAGGTTTCGGGCGATGCGGTGCAGCAGTTCTGTGCAGCGGGTACGGCGCAGATGATTCTGTGCGACGGCATGGGCACCGGCCGCCCGGCCGCGGTGGACGGCAACCTTGCCGCCGAGCTGACCGCCCGGCTGCTGAAGGCGGGCTTTGGCTGTGAAACGGCGGCCCGGCTGGTGAATGTGGCACTGGCCATGAAAAGCGATGAGGAAAGCTGCGCCACGCTGGATCTGGCCAGCGTGGATCTGTACACCGGCGCGGCAAATCTGTACAAAGCCGGGGCAGCCCCCGGCTTTGTGGTGCAGGGCGGCCGGGTGCGGCAGATGGGCCACAGCGGCCTGCCGGTGGGCATTCTGGCGGCGGTGAACGGCGAAAGCCGGCAGCTGCAGCTGGCTGCAGGGGATTGGCTGGTGCTGGTGTCGGACGGTGCACTGGAGGGCGGCGCCGACCGTCTGACTGCCGAAATCACCCGCGCTGTGCAAAATGGCAGTACACCCCGACAGCTGGCGGAACGGTTGGTAAACATAGCCTGTGCCGATGCCGCCGCCCGCCCCGACGATGTTACCGCCGCTGTGCTGAAGCTGGAAGCGGCAGGGTGAGGGCAGTGGGGAGGACGGATGCCGCTTTCTTGAAAGAAAGCGGCGCAAAGAACTTTTTGATGGCGGAACAAAAAGCTTTGTTCCGCGAAGGATGGATGGGCAAAAAAGCGCCGCTCCCAAAAGCATGGAGCGGCGCGCGTGGCTTTTCAATATGGCGCAAAAAACAGCGGGCACCGCCATTGGCGGTGCCCGCTGAACTTTACTTTATAGCGTCAGAAAAATTGGATCAGGCCTTGCCCACGCTGCCGAACAGCTCCATCTTTTCCTTCACGGTGGCCTTGATGGCCTCTACGCCGGGAGCCAGCAGCTTGCGGGGGTCGAAGCCCTTGCCCTGCAGGTCCTTGCCGGCCTCAACGTAGGCGCGGGTGGCAGCAGCGAAAGCCAGCTGGCACTCGGTGTTCACGTTGATCTTGGAAACGCCCAGGCTGATGGCCTTCTGGATCATCTCGGCGGGGATGCCGGTGCCGCCGTGCAGAACCAGAGGAATGCCGTCGGTGGCGTTGTGGATGGCGTCCAGAGCCTCGAAGTCCAGGCCCTTCCAGTTGGCGGGGTACTTGCCGTGGATGTTGCCGATGCCGGCTGCCAGGAAGTCGATGCCCAGATCGGCGATCTTCTTGCACTCGGCGGGATCGGCCACTTCGCCGGCGCCCACAACGCCGTCTTCCTCGCCGCCGATCGAGCCGACCTCGGCCTCGATCGAGATGCCCTTCGAGTGAGCCAGGGCGACCAGCTCGGTGGTCTTGGCAACGTTCTCGTCGATGGGGTAGTGGCTGCCGTCAAACATAATGGAAGAGAAGCCGGCCTCGATGCAGGCCTTGGCGCCTTCGTAGCTGCCGTGGTCCAGGTGCAGGGCAACGGGCACAGTGATGCCCAGGCAGTCCACCATGGCGCTTACCATGGAGGCAACGGTCTTGTAGCCGCACATGTACTTGCCGGCGCCTTCGGAAACGCCCAGAATCACGGGGCTGTAGCACTCCTGTGCGGTCAGCAGAATGGCTATGGTCCACTCCAGGTTGTTGATGTTGAACTGGCCAACAGCATAGTGGCCGTCGCGGGCTTTCTGCAGCATTTCGGTTGCGCTTACCAGCATAAAACATTACCTCCGATTTTTCTCGTTCAAAATAAAATTCCCTATACAGGCAGGGGGTCTCATCATGGTTTGAGTATAGCGCAATTGCATGGCAAAATCAATCAACACCAAAAAAAGCGGCGTAATTTCAGCAATTTGCTGACAGGCTGCGGGCTGCCCCTTTCGTCTGGGTTTTCAACATGAATAGGGGTGCTTTTGTGAAAAGAGAAAAATGTGACGAAATTTTGAATGGTTTTTGTGGGGGAAATCTGTCAAAATTCCATCTTGCAAATTACAGAGCGTAGGGCTTCCGGCGACGCTTTAGTTGACTGAAATGTTGAAAACCGGGTGGAAAGGGTGGAAACACCCCTGCAAAAAGGGCCGTTTGCCTTGATTTATTCACTTTTTCCACCGAGTTTTCAACATGTGGAAAGTTGGGGCGGGAGTTTACAGCCTGTATAAACAAAAAATGTTGAAAACTTTTTACCCGCTGCCAGGGCGGGTTTTGGGGCTTGACATTTTGCCAAAACTTTTGCAAAGGCGCTTTTCGCGCCGAAAAGCGGCGAAAAACTGAGCTTTTCGTATGGCAAATTGGGCCCTGTTATGCTATACTGCTACTATATATAGTTATTATGGAAAGGCACGGGGGTGCGCGGCCTGCGCGGCGGCCCCTGTTGATATGCAATATGGAAGAGCGTTCGATGCGCCCCCGCCGCCGCGAGCGGGTGGAGGAAGAAAAAAATACCAGTCTGGTTTACGGTAAAAACCCGGTGGCCGAACTGCTGAAGGGCGGCACCGGTGTGGATACCGTGCTGCTGGCCGACAGCATGGCCCCCGCGGTGGCCAGCTATTACACCGCGCTGGCCAAAGAGGCCGGCGCCGTGGTCAAGCGGGTGCCTGCAAACAAGCTGAAGCTGATGACCGGCACCGAAAGCCATCAGGGTGTGGCCGCCTTTGCCAGCGAGATCAGCTATGCCACGGTGGACGAGCTGCTGGCTGCTGCCAAAGAAAAGGGCGAAGCCCCCTGTCTGGTGCTGAGCGACGGCATCGAGGACCCCCACAAACTGGGCGCAGTCATGCGCAGTGCACTGCTGTGCGGCGCCCACGGCATCGTCATTCCCAAGCGGGGCAGCGCAGCGGTTACCCCCACTGTGCTCAAGTCCAGCGCGGGTGCGGCCGAGCGGCTGCCGGTGGCCCGGGTGGCCAACATCGGCGAAACCATCCGCCGGCTGAAAGAACAGGGCGTGTTCGTGTACTGCGCCGATATGGACGGCGCTTCGCTGAAGAAAAACAACCTGACCGGCCCCATTGCCCTTGTGCTGGGCAGCGAGGGCAGCGGTGTTTCCCAGCTGGTGAAAAAGCTGTGCGACGGTGTGGTCAGTCTGGACATGGCTGCCCGGAACACCGGCGTGGACAGCTACAATGTATCGGTGGCCGCCGGCATCATTCTGTACGAGATCATGTCGCAGCGCGGCTGAAGTGAGGTGCAATGAGCATGGACGAAAATAAAAAGCCCATTGGGGAGGATACCCTGAACGATATTCTGGCTTCGGTGCAGTCCGGCGCACAGCCCACCCCCGAAGAGTATAACGCCCAGAAGGTGGACGATAAATTCCGCGACTTTTTCACCAACACGGTGGCGGTCATTCCCGATGGGGCGCTGGCCGGCGGTAATGCCGAGCCGCCCGAAGAGGAAAAGCCCGCAAAGAAGGGGCTGTTTGGCTGGCTGAAGGGGCTGTTCCGCCGCGAGGAAGAGCCGGTGGATGAGGTAAGCGAGGAAGTGCTGTTGCCCGGCCGTCCGATTGCCGAAGAAGAGCCGGAGGAACCTGTGCTGCAGCCGGTTGAAGCTGCGCAGGAAGAACCTGCCGACGAGACCATGCAGATCGACCTGCACATGATGGGCGCGCGTCCTGCCCCGGCTGAGGCATCGGACCTGACCGGCGAGATCCGGCTGGAGGAGCTGCCCGACGAAGCTGCCCCTGCGCCCGCACCCGAAAAGCCCCGCAAGGGCGCCGGGTTGATCCGCTTTGGCGAAAAGAGCGAGAAAAAGGCTGCCCCCACCGAGGTGTCGGCTGCGCAGCCCGAACCGCCGGCCCCTGCTGCGGTGGAGCCGCAGCCCGAAGCGACGGCAGCCGCGGCCCGTGCATTGACCTTTGAGGACATCGACATTGCGGCCATTCTGGCCGAAGGTACTTCGGCAACCAAGAAAGCCGAGGTGGCAGCGGCGGTATACGCACTGACCGAAGAGCCTGAGCCCGCCCCCGCCGAACTGCCCGCTGCCCCTGTGGTGGACGAGCCTACCGGCGAGATCCGGCTGGAAATGGAAGACGAACCGGCCCCGCAGCCGGTGCAGTCTGCTCCTGCGGAGGAGCTGCCCGCGCAGGAGGTGCCTGCCCCTGCGCCGCTGCCCGCCGAAGAGGCCACCGGCCTGACCGGCGAGATCAACCTGCAGTTCAGCGATGACGAAGCGGCCGAAGCGGTGGCCATGGCCGCCACCGGCGAGATCAGCCTGCAGCCGATGCAGCCGGCCGAAAAGCCTGCGCTGAGCGAAAAGGCCAACACTGCTGCGGTTCGCCTGTATAACGAAGAAAACGAAGAGGCCGAACAGGCTGTACCGGCCGCTTCTGCAGAGCATCCGGCGGAAGAAAAGCCCGCCGCCCCCGCCGAAGCGGAGGAGGAAGTGGAAGAGCCGGTTGCCGCTGCACAGGAATACGAGGAACCCTCGGACGCAGACGGGGTGGCCAAAACCCTGAACACCAATCTGGCACGGCTGAACCTGCGTGCCGCCCTGACCGGTGTGCTGGGTGCCGCGCTGCTGGTGCTGGGCCTGATGGCGCAGGGCGTTCTGACACCCATTTCGGCGCTGGATCCCGAGGTGGCCCCGGCGGCCTTCCTTGGTATAAATCTGGTGCTGCTGGCGGTGGCCATGGGCCTGTCGCTGCCCATTCTGAAGGACGGTCTGCTGGGCCTTGCCGGCAAGCCTTCGCCCGATAGCCTGCCCGCCGTTACCGCACTGGCTGCCGCGCTGCAGCTGGCCGTCTGTCTGGTGTTGGGCAAAGCCTACGACCCGGCCAAGGTCACCGTATTTGCCGGGGCTGCGGTTATCCTGCTGTTTGCTGCCACCCTTGGCCATCGGCTGACCGCCGCCATCGTGCGCGATAACTTCGATCTGGTCAGCTCCGGTGTGGAGCATTCGGCCGCTTACTGCCTGAAGGATGAAAAGCTGGCCGCCCGGCTGGTAGAGGGCATGGACGAAGAAAAGCCCAACCTGCTGCTCAACCGCCCGGCTGCGCTGGTCAAGGGCTTTATGGCCCAAAGCTATTCCGCCCGCCGCAGCGATAAAAATGCCCAGAAGCTGGCCCGCATTCTGCTGGCCGCCGCTGCCGCAGCCGCCGTCATCATGCTGCTGCTGGGCAACGGCCCCATCGAGGCGGTGTCGGCCTTTGCCGGTGTGTTGTGTCTGGGTGCGCCGCTGTCGGCTACCTTGCTGGCTGCCGTGCCCAGCCTGCTGATGCAGCGGGCCGCAAGCCGCGTGGGCGCTGTGATCCCCGGCTGGTATAACGTGGCCCAGCTGGGCAAGGTGGACGTGATCCAGGTGGACGCCAAGGAGCTGTTCCCCCCGGCCTGCGCCCAGTTGTATGGCATTAAAACCTTCCAGAAAGAGCGCATCGACTACGCCATTCTGTACGCTACCAGCATTCTGCTGCAGGGCTGCAACACGTTGGAAGGGCTGTTCCGCGAGATGATCCAGGACAAGACCGAGATGCTGTACGAGGTCAAGGATCTGGAAAAGAAGCCGGGTCTGGGCGTTGTTGCCTGGTGCGACAACTGCCGTGTGGTGATGGGCAACCGCGCCATGATGACCCTGGAAGAGATCCCCCTGCCGGCGCTGGACTACGAAAACCGCTATTCCAAGGACGGCAAGCGTCAGGTGCTGTATCTGGCAGTGTCGGGCAAGCTGTATGCCATGTTCCTGCTGGGCTACGCCGGCGAGCGGCGGGTGGCCCGCACCTTGGCGACCCTGCGCAACGAAAACATCCGCCTGCTGGTCACCTGCGAGGATCCCACCCTGACTGCCGAGCGCATCGAGGCTGCCTATAAGCTGGAGTCCGGCTACATCAAGGTGCTGTCGGCCGAAGAGCAGGCCGCCATGGAGCCTGCGGTGCGCTATCTGCCCGCCAGCGAGGGCTGCATGGTGCATCTGGGCAGCTTTGCCAGTCTGGTAGGCGGCCTGAAGGCCGCGGCCGGTGCCGATCAGGCCGAACGCAGTGCCTGCACGGTGCAGATGGTATCGGTGCTGTTCTCGGTGCTGCTGTGTGTGTTCCTCAGCGTAACCGGCGGCATCACCGGCGTGTCGCTGCTGGCAGCGCTGCTGTATCAGATCGCATGGAGCGTGCTGACTCTGGCTGTTACCCTGACCAAAAAATACTGATGAAAAAGCCTCGAGGAGGGCGGTACAATGGCATATAAAATGGCTTCGTCTCAGATGTCCATGTTTGACTTTGTGCTGCCCTACGGCGGCACCTTGAACGAGAAAAACCGCTGGGTGCGGCTGGCCCGCTGGATCGACTGGGATCGGTTGGAAGCCGAATACAGCCGGCACTTCGGCACCACGGGAAAAAATGCCATGCCCTTCCGGTTGGCCTTCGGCGCACTGGTGGTGCACGATGCACTGGGCATCAGCGACCGCGAAACGGTGCGGCTGATTGCCGAAAGCCCCTACATGCAGTATTTTGTGGGTGCGGCCGGCTTTTCGGGCCAGCTGCCCTGCGCCCCGGCTACGCTGGCCAAGTTCCGCCGGCGCATCGACCCCGCCGAGGTGGAGGTTGCAGTGCAGCAGTTTAAAAAATATTCCAAAGAAAAGTAAAAATCAGCCGCCCGTCAGCACTGAAACGGTGAACGGGCGGCTATAATTATAAGGGGAGAAAAGCGAGTTGAAAATAAATAGTAATCATTCCTGATAATTTTGGTTTTTCCTATTGACAAAGTCAAAATATGTGGTATATTAAGGTCACAAACAGGAATGATTACTGATTACGGAGAACGAACTACTCACCAACAAAACAAAGCATAGGAGGACAACACGATGTCGATGAATCTGAAAGGCACCAAGACCGAAGCCAACCTGATGGAAGCGTTTGCCGGCGAAAGCATGGCCCGCAACAAGTACACCTACTTTGCCAGCAAGGCCAAGAAGGAAGGCTTTGTGCAGATGTCCAACATCTTCCAGGAGACTGCCGATAACGAAAAAGAGCATGCCAAGATCTGGTTCAAGCTGCTGCAGGAAGGCGGCGCCATTCCCGACACTGCCACCTGCCTGAAGATGGCTGCCGGCGGCGAGCATGACGAGTGGACCGAAATGTACCCCCGCATGGCCAAGGAAGCCGACGAAGAGGGCTTTACCCAGATCGCTTCGCTGTTCCGCATGGTTGCAAAGATCGAGCAGGAGCACGAAGAGCGCTACCTGGCCCTGGCCGAGAATCTGGCCAACAGCAAGGTGTTTGCCCGCGAAGAGCAGCAGCTGTGGCACTGCACCAACTGCGGCTTTACCGCCATTGGCAAGCATGCCCCCATCGAGTGCCCTGTGTGTGCTCATCCCCAGGCTTACTTCCAGATCAAGAAGATCAACTACTAAGCAAAAGCAGAATCCCTCACCATTCACGGTGCTTCTCTCCGTATTTTATAAACGCAAGAAACAGCCGGGCGGTCCACAGCCGCCCGGCTGTTTCTGTTTGCGGGCAAAAAAACGCTGCACCGGGTATGTCTGTACCGGTGCAGCGGGGAAGGGATCGGGCTTAAATATCCAGTTCAGGGGGCACATCCAGTTCATGCGGGACGGGTCGGCCGTTTTTTTTGCGCTGGCGTACACACTCGGTCAAAAGATATTCGATCTGCCCGTTTACCGAACGGAAGTCGTCCTCTGCCCACGAGGCGATGGCCGCATACAGCTTGGGCGAAAGCCGCAGGGGTACTTGTTTTTTCTGGTTTTCGCTCATGCTGTCACCGCTTTCCGTTCAAAATAGTTCAGTACAGGCTGCCGCTGTTTACCACCGGCTGTACATCCCGGTTGCCGCACAGCACCACCAGCAGGTTGGAGACCATGGCGGCCTTGCGCTCATCGTCCAGTTCCACGATCTGGTCGTCGTTCAGTCGTTTCAGGGCCATCTCCACCATGCTTACCGCGCCGTCCACCAGAAGCTGACGGGCGCTGAGCAGGGCCGCGGCCTGCTGGCGCTGCAGCATGGCGGCAGCAATCTCGGGTGCATAGGCCAGATAGGTGATACGGGCTTCCAGAATTTCGATGCCGGCATCGGTTACCCGCTGCTGGATCTCGTCCCGGATGCGGGCGGCTACCACATCGCTGGAGCCGCGCAGGCTGCCGTCATCGGCCTGTCCGTCGCCGGTGGTGTCGATGCCGGGGGCGGCGTCGTAGGGGTACAGCCGCACAATGTTGCGCAAAGCGCTGTCGCACTGCAGCGACAGATATTCCTTGTAGTTGTTCACGCTGAACACCGCCTTGGCGGTGTCGGTGACTCGCCACATCACTGCAATGCCGATCTCCACCGGGTTGCCCAGATAATCGTTGATCTTCTGGCGGGTGTTGTTCAGGGTCATGATCTTCAGCGAGATCTTTTTGCCCTCGGCAGGGGTGGTGGCCATCTTAATAGCTAATTGAGCGTCGCTGTTCACGTCGCCGCTCTGGTTCAGCCGGGTGCCCGCCGCAGGATTAAAGCTGGTGCAGAACGGATGCACAAAAAAGAAGCCGTCCCCCTTCAACGTGCCGTAGTATTTGCCGAACAGGGTCAGCACCAGCGCCTCCTGCGGTTTTAGAACCCGCAGGCCGCACAGCGGCAGCCAGCCCAAGGCAAAAATGAGAACGAACACAGCCAGCAGCGGCACACTGTCCAGATTGATGCCGATCACCAGCAGCGCAATGGCCGCCAGATAGGCGCCCAGTACTGCCAACAGCACCGTCATACCGTTTTTCTTGTTGGTCAACACCTTTTCCTGCACGGGGGCATTGGTCAGTTTGGTTTCCTCCATGGGGAATACCTCCTTTATAGTATCGAAGATGGGTAGTTTTTGCAAGAGTTGTTCGCGCCAACCGCTCCGGAACGGTTGGGAGAGATTACTTGCTGCATCTTTATGATATCATTTTGATATATATGATGCGAGTGGAGGGTTTGCACAAAAATAGAACCATAGATTTGGTTCATGTCGCCAAATGCACGAAATTGCAACTTTGTTGCAAATTGGCCTTGCGTTTGGCTGCGCCGGCGTGTATACTTACCTGCGCTGAAACAAAAGATACACCCAACTGCGCTGTTTTTCTCGGAAGCTGTTCCGCCGGCGCACTGCCAATAAAGGAGAACACCCCCATGCACGTACACGAGCATGCCCACGAGATGGGTGCACTGACCCACGCGGCCCTGCACGCCTTTGAAGAAACCCTGCTGATGCTGCCCTTTCTGTTTCTGGCTTACCTGATCATTGAAACGGTGGAGCATCGTCAGGGCGAAAAAATCGAGCGCCTGCTGGCCGGCGGCGGCCGCTGGGGTTTTGTGCCCGGTGCACTGCTGGGCTGTGTGCCCCAGTGCGGCTTTTCCACTGTGGCCTCCAACTTTTACTCCTCCAAGGTGATCACCCTGGGCACACTGCTGGCGGTGTACCTTGCCACCAGTGACGAAGCCATTCCGGTGCTGCTGGCCACCCCCGGCCACTGGGATACTTTGGCCATGCTGCTGGGCATCAAGGTGGTGTATGCGCTGGCGGTGGGCTTTGCGCTGGACTTTGTGCTGGCCCGGTTTCTGCCCAAGGGGCTGCGGGGCGGCTATGCTGGCCGTATGGACGAGGTGGACTGCCATCGCGATGCCGAAGAGGAAAGCGAAAACCTCTGGCTGGCGGCTTTACGCCACACCGCCGAAACGGCGCTGTTCGTGTTTTTGTTCAGTCTGGCCTTTGGCTTTGTGGTCGAGCAGATCGGCCACGACGTGTTTGCCGGTGCGCTGGGGAAGCTGGGCTTTTTCCAGCCGGCGCTGGCGGCGCTGGTGGGGCTGATCCCCAACTGTGCAGCCAGCATGCTGCTGACCCAGCTGTATCTGGAAGGTGCGCTGCGGTTTTCCAGCCTTGTGGCCGGCCTGTGTGCCGGCGCGGGCGTAGGGTTGGCGGTGCTGTGGCGTTCGAACCCCAGCTGGAAGCAGAATCTGTTCATCACCGGCCTTTTGTGGGCGGCAGGCACCGCGCTGGGTGTGCTGATGCAGATCGCTGTGCTGTTTGTGCCGCTGGCGTAACAGAATTTTATAGCAGGATAAAAAACAGGCTCGATCGGGCGGAAACTCTCCCGATGGGGCCTGTTTTGTGTTATACTGTATTCTGTAAACAGGTTTGATCACTTCCCCGAAAGGAAGCTTTATATGCAATACAAAATTCTTGCCACCGATCTGGACAATACTCTCATCCCCTTTGATGCTGCTAAGCCCCGCCCGGCGGTGCTGGCGGCGGCCAAAAAGCTGCGGGCGGCCGGGGTGCCGCTGGTGATGGCCACCGGCCGCACCTTTTCCACCATGAACACCAAGCTGCGCGGCCGAATCGCGTTTGACTACGCGGTGTGCTGCAACGGCGGCCACATCACCGACGCTAAGGGCAAAACGCTGGCTGAAACGCCCCTGACCAACGAGGAAATGTACGCGCTGGTGGATTTTTGTGAGG
>JAFULE010000003.1 GCA_017483235.1 Faecalibacterium sp.
ACGGCGATCTGCGCAAATTTCTGCTGCGGGGCGGCAAGCTGGACCAGCCGGTGCAGCTGGCGGCCAACTATGCCCCCAAATATCTGCCGGTTTCCGAGCGGGGCCGCGCTGAAGAACTGCTGGCCGAGCTGTGCATCGATGCGCTGCCCCTGCTTGACAAAAACGGCTGCATCGTCGATCTGGTGTTTGCTACCGGTGTGGATGTACATACCCGCAACACAGCCGGTATTCCGGTGGTGATCATGGCCGGCGGCCTTGGCACCCGGCTGTACCCCTACACTAAAATTCTGCCCAAGCCCCTGATCCCGGTGGGCGAAAAGCCGATCATTGAGCTGATCATCGACCGCTTTTGTGACTATGGCTGCAAGGACATCCGCATGGTGGTCAACTACAAAAAGGGCATGATCAAAAGTTATTTTGCCGACCTGGAAAATAAACAGTATCAGGTCAGCTTTGTGGACGAAACCGAATTTTTGGGTACCGGCGGCGGGCTTTGCCTGCTGAAAGGGCAGATGGATTCCACCTTCTTCTTCTCCAACTGCGATACCCTGCTGGATGTGGACTACGGCGACATTTATCGTTACCACAAGGAACATGGCAACGTGGTGACCATGATCTGTGCCTACAAACACTATGTGGTGCCTTACGGCGTGGTGGAAATGGGCGAAAACGGCAGCATCGAGGCCATGCGCGAAAAGCCCGAGCTGAACTTCCTGACCAACACCGGCGTGTATGTGGTGGAACCCCGTGTGGTGGAAGAGCTGGAGGACGGCAAAAAGCAGGGCTTCCCCGACGTGATTGAAAAATACCGCCGCATGGGCGAAAAGGTGGGCATCTACCCCATCAACGAGTCCTGCTGGATGGATATGGGCCAGATGGAAGAACTGGACAAAATGCGCAGAAAACTGGAGGGCAAAGCATGAGCGTGACCATCATCGCCGAAGCAGGCGTAAACCACAACGGCAGTCTGGAACTGGCCAAAAAGATGGCTCTGGTGGCCAAGGAATGCGGCGCGGATGTGGTCAAGTATCAGACCGCCGTGCCCGAACTGGTCATCTCGAAATTTGCCCAGAAGGCCGAATATCAGAAGCAGACCACCGGCGACGGCGAAAGCCAGCTGGAGATGGTGCGCCGGCTGCATTTCAGCTTCGAAGCGCACAAGGAACTGAAGGAATACTGCGATTCCATTGGCATCCAGTACCTGTCTGCCGCCTTTGATGTTCCCAGTGTGGAATTTCTGGGCACGCTGGACCTGCCCTACATCAAGGTGCCCAGCGGCGAGATCACCAACCTGCCCTATCTGGAAGCAGTGGGCAAGCTGGGGCTGCATGTCATTCTGTCCACCGGCATGAGCACGCTGGACGAGATCGAAAGCGCCCTGCAGATTCTGGAGGATGCCGGCGCGGCCGGTGCCACCATTCTGCACTGCAACACCGAATATCCCACCCCCTACGAGGATGCCAACCTGTCCGCCATGCTGGAGCTGAGCGAGCAGTTCGGTTTGCCGGTGGGCCTTTCGGACCACACCAACGGCTGGGAATGCGATGTGGCCGCCGCCGCACTGGGCGCCGTGGTGATCGAAAAGCATTTTACTCTTGACAAAACCATGGAAGGCCCCGACCACAAGGCCAGTCTGGAGCCGGCCGAGCTGGCAGCCATGGTCACCGCAGTGCGCAACATCGAAAAGGCACTGGGCGGCGGAAAAAAGCAGGTGAGTGCCAGCGAAGCCAAAAACAAGCCTATCGCCCGCAAAAGCATTGTGGCGGCCCGCCCCATTCGGAAGGGTGAGGTGTTTACCGCCGAAAACCTGACCACCAAGCGCCCCGGTGACGGCATCAGCCCCATGCGCTGGTATGAAGTGCTGGGCACCGCCGCTGTGCGCGACTTTGAAGAGGACGAAAAGATTACGCTGTAAGTATAAATTCACAGGAAAGGCAGGCTTTCCCATGAACAAAAAACGCCTTGCGGTCATCACCGGCACCCGGGCCGAGTACGGCCTGCTGCGCCCGGTAATTTTCAAGCTGTTGGCGTCTGAGGAGATCGAGCCGCTGCTCATCGTTACTGGCGCGCATCTTTCGGCCGACTACGGCAATACGGTCAAAGAGATCGAAGCCGATGGACTGCCCATTACCGCCCGTATCGACATTCTCAAATTCGGTCACGGCCCGCTGGCCCTGCCCGATACGGTGGCCTATACCATTCAGCAGTTTGCCCGCTGGTTTGGCGAACAGAAGCCCGACGGCGTGCTGGTGCTGGGTGACCGGTACGAGATTTTTGCCGCGGCGCAGGCCGCCGCTATGATGGGGGTGCCCATTGCTCACATTTCGGGCGGCGACGTCACCCTTGGCGCGGCAGATGACTACTACCGCCACTGCATCACCAAGATGGCGGCGCTGCATTTCCCCAGCTGCGAGGAGTATGCCCGCCGTGTCATCCGTATGGGCGAAGACCCGCGCCGGGTGTTCAATGTGGGCGGTCTGGGGGATGAAAACATCCGCACCATGCCCAAGATGGAGCTGCCGGCCCTGAGCGAGAGCATCGGCTTTGATCTGAGCAAGCCGTATGGGCTGGTTACCTTCCACCCCGAAACCGCCCCCGGCGCCCCGGCACCGGAGGTGCAGATGCAGGCGCTGCTGGCTGCAATGGAACAGCAGCACGCCGAAACCGGCCTGCGGTATGTGATCACCAAATCCAACGCCGATGCCGGCGGTGCCGCCATCAATGCCATGATTGACGCATGGGCTGCGCGGCACGGCGATTACGCCGCCGCCTACACCAGTCTGGGTGTGGTGCGGTACCTGTCGGCCATGCAGTACGCCGCGGTGGTCATCGGCAATTCCTCCAGCGGCGTGGTCGAAAC
>JAFULE010000038.1 GCA_017483235.1 Faecalibacterium sp.
GCTGGCGGCGGCCAAAAAACTGCGGGCGGCGGGGGTGCCGTTGGTCATGGCTACCGGCCGCACCTTTTCTACCATGAACACCAAGCTGCGCGGCCGAATCGCGTTTGACTACGCAGTGTGCTGCAACGGCGGCCACATCACCGACGCCAAGGGCAAAACACTGGCCGAAACGCCCCTGACCAACGAGGAGATGTACGCCCTTGTGGATTTTTGTGAGGATTATGACTACCCGCTGGCCTTTGGCTTTCGGGATAATTATTACGGCTATGTGGAGTACGCCCGCATCCGCGCCCATTACGACAGCGTGCCCGGCTCGCTGCTGACCGTGCTGGACGGCGAAGATCAGGACCGCCATCTGGAAGATATGCCCCACGCCGGCTTCTGCATGATGCCCGGCTTTGCGCTGGAGCAGTTCCGGCAGAAATACGGCCATCTGGGGCTGCATTTTCTGCAGGTGGGCGGTGTGCGCGGCGAGGATATGCAGGGCTGGCGCCATTACGACATTGTGCGGCAGGGCATCTGCAAGGCCGAAGGCCTGCGCCAGCTGTGCGGGCTGCTGAACATTCCTGTGCAGGCACTGGTTACCGCCGGCGACGGCGAAAACGATGTGGATATGCTGCAGGCAGCCGGCCTTGGCTGCTGCATGGCCAACGGGGTGGCGGCCGCCAAAGCGGCTGCCGACCGGGTGATCGGCGACGTGCGGGAGGACGGCCTTGCTGCCCTGATCGAAGAGCTGTGGTTCGGCGGCCCCGAGGCAAAGCCCTCTGGGCGGGACTTTGGCCCCGCCAAAACGGTGTAAGCGGCATGGCGGGCCATCCCTTTGGGCCGGTGGCAGGCCCAAACAGCCGGGCGCTGATCCTGGGCAGCTGGCCCAGCCCCAAAAGCCGGCAGCTTGGCTTTTACTATGGCCATCCGCAGAATCGGTTCTGGCCGCTGCTGGCGGCCCTGACCGGGGAGCAGCTGCCTGTGGAGATCGAGGCAAAACGGCAGTTGATTTTGCGCCACGGTCTTGCCTTGTGGGACGTGCTGGACAGCTGCACCATCACCGGTGCGTCGGATGCTTCCATCCGGGATGCGGTGCCGGTGGATCTGACCGCCCTGCTGCAGGCCGCGCCCATTCAGGCGGTATTCTGCAACGGCACGGCGGCCCATACCCTGTACACAAAGCATCTGCAGCCGGTGTGCGGCTTGCCGGCAGTGCGGCTGCCCAGCACCAGCCCGGCCAACGCCGCGGTGCGCATGGCCCAGCTGCAGCAGGTGTGGGGCGAGGCACTGGCCCCATGGCTTGTGTAAATTTTTGCAATTCGGGGCAAAAATCTTGAAATAAACACGTATAGAATGTAAATTATTTATAAAAGTACTTGTATTTTTTTCTGGGTTTGATAAAAACAGAATCAGAGGAGTGAGAAGAATATGAGCCGTATTATTACCACCGAAAAGCCCAGTGTTCTGCCCTGGTTTGCGGCGGGCGCGGTGTGGCTGGTGCTGGGGTTTGTGCTGCCGCTGTACCGGCTGTGGGCCCTTGGACTGACTGCTGTGGTCAGCGTGGGCGCCTGGCTTGCGGCCAAAAAAATCTGCCCGCCCCAGATCACCCAGCACGAGGTGGCCTTTAACACCGGCGTGGGCGATGTGGATCAAATGCTGGAAGGAATTGAGAAAGAACTGGCTGCCCTGCACGCCATCAACGACGCCATTCCCGATCAGCGGCTTTCGGATGCAATGAGCCGAATGGAAAACGCCGGCCGCTCGATCGTGGAAGCGGTAGAGGCCGCCCCTGCCAAGGCAAAAACGGTGCGCCGGTTTGCCAACTATTACCTGCCCGATGCGGTCAAGATCCTGCAGCAGTATGCTACACTGGCGCGGCAGGGGGTCAAGGGTGAAAATGCCGCCTCGGTTAAGGCTGAGGTGGAGCAGAACGCCGAAAGCATTGCCACCGCCTTCGAAAATCAGCTGGACGCCCTGTACGCGGCTGAAAGCATGGATCTTTCGGCTGATCTTGCAGTGCTGCAAAGCCTGATGAAGGGCCAGGGCCTTGGCTGAAAGAAGAACAAATTGTAATTTTAAAATAAAACAATACAAATTGTAAACAATGGAATTTTGGGAGGAATCTATCATGGCCGAAAACAATACCTTTAATCTGGATCTGGAAGCCCCTGCCGTCCCCTCGCTGACCCTTGACCCGCTGGCCGCCGAGGCCCCTGTGGAAGAAAAGAAGGTGGAAGCCGCCCCCGTGGCCGAAACCATCCAGCTGTCGGCCGAAGAGCAGGCCGCCGTAAACGCCTTTGCTGCCAAGATCGACATCACCAACAGCCAGCAGGTGCTGCAGTACGGTGCCGCCAGTCAGAAGAAGATCGGCGATTTTTCCGAGGCTGCGCTGAGCAAGGTGCGCACCAAGGATCTGGGCGAAAGTGGCGAAATGATCACCAGCCTGATCGCCGAGCTGAAGGGCTTTGACGCGCTGGAAGACGAAAGCAAGGGCTTTTTCGGCTTCTTCAAAAAGAAAATCAACCAGCTGGAAACGCTGAAGGATCGCTACGACAGCGTGGAACAGAATGTGGAGCAGATCCAGGCCAAGCTGGAGGATCATCAGGTCACCCTGCTGAAGGATATCGCCATGCTGGATAAGATGTATGACCTGAACATGGCTTACTTCAAAGAGCTGTCGATGTACATTCTGGCCGGCAAAAAGAAGCTGGAAGAGGTGCGCAACGGTGAACTGAAAGAGCTGATGGCCAAGGCCAATGCCAGCGGCCTGCCTGAAGATGCCCAGAAGGCCCGTGATCTGGCCGATTTGTGCGAGCGCTTTGAAAAGAAGCTGTATGATCTGGAGCTGACCCGCAACATCAGCCTGCAGATGGGCCCCCAGATCCGCCTGATCCAGAACAACGACACCATGATGGCGGAAAAGATCCAGTCCACCATCATCAACACCATCCCTCTGTGGAAAAACCAGATGGTGCTGGCACTGGGTCTGGCCCATAGCCAGCAGGCCATGGAGGCCCAGCGCGCTGTTACCGACATGACCAACGAGCTGCTGAA
>JAFULE010000039.1 GCA_017483235.1 Faecalibacterium sp.
CCGGCGCCCACCCTTGCGCCGGGGGCCACGGCCACCCCGCTGCCCACCTTCCCGCCGCTGCCTACCCTGAACCCCGGCGGCGGAATTCTGCCCCTGCCCAGCGCCACCCCCGGGCCCAGCGCAACCCCCACCGTGCAGCCCAGCCCGGCCCCCACCCTGCCCCCCGCCGACAGCGGGGATGTGGGCGCCGCAGTGGAAAATACCTATAAGGCAATGGATGCTCTGTCCAAACTGCTGGATCAGATGCCCGAACTTCTGGCCGGGTTGGAGCAGGCCATGGGCGCCATGACTCAGGCCCAGCTGGAAGCCTCGGTGGCCTTTGCCACCGCGCAGGTGCAGCTGGCCCAGGGCGAAGCCCAGCTGGAAGCTGCGCGCCAGCAGTACGAAACCCAGAAGGAAGCTGCACTGGAAAGCGCCAATCTGGACACCCTGCTGACCATCAGCACCCTCAGCCAGATGATCTACGCCCAGAACTTTGCCATGCCCGCCGGCTACATCGACGATGCCGACGACAACACCTGGCTTTTGAAGGTGGGCGACGAGTTTGAGGACGCCGACGACATTGCCAACGTGCTGCTGGCCAGCATCGAGGATGTGGGCGATATCCGACTGCAGGACGTGGCCAATGTGACCGTGATCGACAACGCCGACGAAAGCTATGCCCGGCTGAACGGCGAAAACGCGGTGATCCTGTCCATCTTCAAAAGCAGCACGGTGGGCAACAACGAACTGTCGAAAAACTGCTACGAAGCCTTTGAAGAACTGGCCGAAAAGTACCCCGGCACCAAGGTGGTCACCCTGATGGATCAGGGCGACTACATCGAACTGATTTTGAACAGCGTGCTGTCCAGCATGGGGCTGGGCGCGGTGCTGGCCATCTTCGTGCTGGCGCTGTTCTTAAAGGATGTGCTGCCCACCCTTGTGGTGGCGGTCAGTATTCCCCTGTCGGTGCTGTTTGCCATTGTGCTGATGTACTTCACCGATATTTCGCTGAACATGATGAGCCTTTCCGGCCTTGCGCTGGGCATTGGCATGCTGGTGGATAACTCGGTGGTGGTCATCGAAAACATCTACCGCCTGCGCAACCGCGGGGTGCAGGCGCCCCGTGCCGCCGTGCAGGGCACCCGGCAGGTGGCGGGGTCGATCGTCTCTTCCACCCTTACCACCGTGTGCGTGTTCATGCCGCTGCTGTTCACCAGCGGCATGGTGCGTCAGCTGCTGATGCCGCTGGGCCTTACCATCGGCTACTGCCTGATGGCCAGCCTGATCGTGGCCATGACGGTGGTGCCCGCCGCGGCCAGTACCCTGCTGAAAAACACAAAGCCCAAACCTCATCCCTGGTTTGACAAGGTGATGAACTGGTACGGCAAAAGTCTGGCCTGGTGTCTGCAGCACAAGGCGGCCCCCCTGCTGGTTGCGGTGGCGCTGCTGGTGCTGTGCATCTGGCGTGTGCTGACCATGGGCATCGTGATGCTGCCCGAAATGACCGCCAACAGCATCACCGTGTCGGTGCGCACCACCGAAGGCCTGACCCGCGAAGAAAGCTATGCCGCCGCCGACCGTGCGCTGGACGCCATGCTGACGGTGGAAGGCATTGAGGATGTGGGCCTGATGGACGGCGCGGCCGCCAGCAGCATGATGGGCGGCATGGGCCTGGGCGGCGGCAGCAGCTACGGCAGCTACACCGGCTATATCACCATGCCCAGCAGCACCTCGGGTGCGCTGATCAACCGGATGACCGACGGCCTGAATGCGCTGAACGGCACCGACCCGGATTATACCATCAGCGCCTCGGCCGGCGGTTTGAACGATATGACCGCCCTGCTGGGCAGCGGCCTGTCGCTGAGCATCTACGGCCAGGATATGGACACCCTGCTGGAGATCAGCGAGGATGTGATCGAAATTGTCGAAAGCGTCGAGGGCTTTACCAATGCCTCCAACGGCATTGAAGAAGGTGACCCCACCGTGCATCTGGTCATCGACCGCGACGCCGCCATGGCTAAGGGTCTGACCGTGGCCCAGATCTATATGGAGATCGCCAACCGCATGACCACCAGCGCCACCGCCACCACCGTGTCGGTGAACGGTGCCAATATGGATGTGATCCTGCAGAACCACAACGACCCCCTGACGCTGGAAAATCTGATGGAGATCGAGTTCGAAACCACCGTCATGGGCGATACCGGCGCTTCCGAAACCGAGACCCACACCCTGGGCGAGTTCGCCACCATTGAATATGAGGTTTCGGTGCCCGCCGTCGAGCGCGAAAACCAGACCCGTTATCTCACCGTCACCGCCCGCACCGAGGCGGGTGAAAACGTCACCCTGCTCAGCCGTAAGCTGAGTGTGCTGCTGGACGAATACGAGCAAAGCGGCAAGCTGCCCCACGGCTACGAGATCCGCATGGGCGGCGAAACCAGCAGCGTCAACGACATGGTGGTGGAAATGAGCAAGATGCTGGCCATGGGCTGCGCCTTTGTCTACCTTGTCATGGTGGCTCAGTTCCAAAGCCTGCTGTCCCCCTTCATCGTGCTGCTTACCGTGCCGCTGGCCTTTACCGGCGGTATGATCGGCCTGATGGTGGCCGGCCAGCAGCTCAGCCTGCTGAGCCTGATGGGCTTTGTGGTGCTGATGGGCACCGTGGTCAACAACGGCATCGTCTTTGTAGACTATGTCAACCAGCTGCGTCTGGGCGGCATGGAGCGCCACCCCGCCCTGATCGCCACCGGCAAAACCCGTATGCGCCCCATCCTGATGACCACCCTGACCACCGTGCTGGCCATGATGCAGATGATCTTTGGCGACGATATGGGCAGCCAGCTGGGCGGCGGCATGGCCATTGTCATTGTGGGCGGCCTGACCTACGCCACCATCATGACCCTGTATATCATCCCGGTGCTGTACGACATCCTTTTCCGCAAGGAAGTAAAGGAGATCGACCTTGGCAGCGAAAATCTGGACGACGTGCCCGACGATGCCGCCGAGTTTATTGCACAGGCACAGGCCGAAGAACAGGCCCGTCTGGCAGCCTTGGCCGCCGCGCAGCAGCCTGACGACGCGCTGGATCTTCCCCTTGCCCCGCTGGAAACGGAGGATGACCCCGATGAAACCTGAGTATACCCCTAAGGAAACCGCCGTATTTGAAGCGGTGATGCGGCTGGCCGGCCGCGGGGTGGACCTTGCCGGCGTAAAGGTGCAGCAGATCGCCGACGAAGCCAACATGGGCAAGGGCACCCTGTACGAATACTTCAAATCCAAGGAAGAAATTCTGCACGGCACGGTTGGCTGGTGCCTTGCGCAGGAGGCCGCCGCTGTAATGCAGCTGACCGGCAATGCACGCACCATGCCCGAACTGATGGAGCTTGGCGCCGACTATGCCCATGCGCTGGTCACCCGGCGGATGGCTGCTTACCAGATGATCGCCGGGGTTCTGCACGCCGATGCCGCCGACGCCCCGCCCTGCGGGGCAAAGCCGCTGCTGCAGGGCCTGCAGGCTCTGCTTGGGCAGGACTACCGCATGGCCAAAGCCACCGGCTGGCTGGCCGATGATGTGGAGGAAGAATATTTCCGCCATGTGCTGTTCACTGCCATGGTCAGCTATGCCATGGTGCTGGCCGGCCTTGCCAAAGAGGGCCGCCTGACCGCCGAAGCCGAGCGCACCCAGCGTAGCTATTTCAAGCGAATGCTGTGCGCCTGCCTGCAAACACTGTAAATGCAAAACCCGCCCCGCCGTACCGGCATGGTACAGCGGGGCGGGTTTTTTGTTTTTGCAAAGGTTACAGGGCAACGGCGGTGCCAATGCCCTTCTGCCGGGCCAGATCGTAGGCGGCCTTGGCCACCGCCAGATCCTGCAGGGCAATGCCGGTAGAGTCAAACACGGTGATCTGCTCGGGGTGCATCCGGCCGGCCATGGTTTTGGCCATCACGGCGCCAAGTTCGCCGGCCAGCTCGGTCTGGAACATAATGCCCCGGTTGATGGCGTTCTGGCATTCGCCCACCTTGATGGCCTGCTCCAGATCATCGGCAAACACCCGGGCTTTTTTCAGGATCATGGGGTCCAGCTCCTGTTTGCCCTTCACGTCGGCGCCCATGCAGCTGAAATGGGTACCCAGCGCAACCCATGCGGCGTCGATCAGGGCGGTCTGGGCCGGGGTGGCGGTTACAATAATCTGGCTTTGGCCCACCGCGGCGGGCAGATCGTCGGCCACCGCCACCGTGGCGGTCAGCTGTTTGCCGCAGGCGGCCAACAGGGTCTGGGCTTCAGCCTGCAGCGCGGGCAGCCGGGCGGCGGCTTTATCGGCCCCGTGGGGGTTGTAGAGCAAAATGGTGTCCAGCCCCGGCACCGCCAGCGCCATCGCCGCCATGTGATAGGCGGCCTGCCGGCCGGTGCCCACCAGCAGCAGGGTGTGCGCCCCTGCCGCAGCCAGATGCTTTGCCCCAAGGCCGGCGGCTGCGCCGGTGCGCAAAAGGCCAATGTCCTCGGCATTCAGCAGCGCAATGGGCTGGCCGGTGGTATCGTCAAACAGCAGGGTGGTGCCCTGCAAAGCGGGCAAGCCCTTTTCGGGGTTGCGGCCAAACCAGCTGATCAGCTTTAAGCCGTAAATGCCCTGCCGGCCCATGTGGCCGGCCTTAATGTCCAGATCGGCCTGCGCATGCAGCGCATGGTAAAGCATGGGGATCAGGCTGGCCTGCCGGGCCGATTTTTGCACAAAGGCCTGCTCCACTGCGTCCATCACGGTTTGCAGATCCAGCACGGCGGCCAGATCCTGTTTCGAAAGCACCACAAAGTCAGCCATAACAAAACACCTCTTTGCACTGTGGTTGGGTTGCGTGTCTATTGAAGCACAAAGTGCAGAAAAATTCAATAATTTCTGCATATATTTTCATGAATGTTCATATTTGCTGAATTTATATGCATTTATTTTATCGTGGAAATTACCTGTTTCAGCTGGATGGGTCAAAAAAATGCTGTGAAATTTAGCTGTTGTGCCCAAAAGTTTTTCTTATGATTTTTGTTGTTTTGTGATATAATCATAAACGGAATGCTGCGAAAATCTTGCAGGGAGGTACCGGTATGGCAACAGTTGTTTCAAAGCCCTTTGGCGTTACCCGCAAAGGCGAGTCGGTAACACAGTACATTCTGTCCAACCCCGGTGGCTTTTCGGTCACCGTGCTGGACTACGGCTGCATCATCAAAAACATCATTGTGCCGGCCAAGGGCGGCCCGGTGGATGTGGTGCTGGGGTACGACACCATCCGCCAGTACGAAGACGACACCGCCACCTATCTGGGCGCGTTTGTGGGCCGGTATGCCAACCGCATCAAAGGGGCGCAGTTTACCCTCAACGGCAAAACCTATCCGCTGGAAAAAAACGATGGCGAAAACCATCTGCACGGCTGTTTTGCCCGCAAAATCTTCGAAGTAAAACCGGTGGGCGACGGCATTCTGATGGAAGCCACCAGCCCTGCCGGTGAGGATGGCTTCCCCGGCAACATGAAAATTGCGGTGCGCTGCACCCTGCTGGCCGACAATGCCCTGCGGATGGATTACCGCGTTACCTGCGACGCCGACACCCCGGTCAACCTGACCAACCACAGTTATTTCAATCTGGATGGCGGCGGCGATGTGCTGGGCCAAAAGCTGCGGCTGTATGCGTCGAATTATCTGGAAGTTGCGCCGGATCTCTGCCCCACCGGGCGAATTCTGCCGGTGGCGGGCACCCCCATGGATTTTACCGCCGGCAAGCGGATCGGCAAAGAGATCGCCGCCCCCTTCCCCCAGCTGCAGCTGGCCGGCGGCTATGACCACTGCTATGTCATCGACCGGGCCCGTGGTGCCAGCCAGAGCATCTGTGCGTGGGCATCCAGCGACAAAACCGGCATCAGCATGAAGGTGTACACCACCCAGCCCGGCGTGCAGCTGTACACCGGCAATTTCCTCGACGACACGCCCGGCAAAAACGATATCCCCCTGCAAAAACACGGCGGCTTCTGCCTGGAAACCCAGCATTATCCCGACAGCCTTTCTTACCCGGACTTCCCCTCCACCATTCTGCGGGCGGGCAAGGTGTTCCGCGCGTCCACCACTCTGCGGTTCTTTACCGGCAAGCAGTGCGGCCGGCTGTAAGCAGAAAAATGCAGAATAAGGCCCCGGCGCTTGATTTTTTACCCGGCGGTGGGTATGCTGTAGGGGTACGAAATATGCGCTTTGCACTGCAATAGAACAGAGGAGAATTTGTTATGGCAATTCTGGTTTCCGGCGGTGCCGGTTACATCGGCAGCCACACCTGTGTCGAGCTGCTGAACGCCGGCTACGAGATCATCGTGGCCGATAACTACTACAATTCCTGCCCCACCGCCATCCAGCGGGTCAAGCAGATCACCGGCAAAGAGTTTCCGTTTTACGAGGCCGACATGACCTGCCGCGCCGATGTGGAAAAGATCTTTGCCGAAAACCCCAGCATCGACGCAGTCATTCAGTTTGCGGCCTACAAGGCGGTGGGCGAAAGCGTGAAAAAGCCCATTGAATACTATGCCAACAACCTGAACTGTACCCTGAATATTCTGGATGTGATGCGCCACTACGGCTGCAAGAACTTTGTGTTCAGCTCTTCGGCCACCGTCTACGGCGACCCCGCCAGTGTGCCCATCACCGAAGATTTCCCCGTGGGCGGCACCACCAACCCCTACGGCACCACCAAGGCCTTTACCGAGCGCATCCTTACCGACGTGTGCGCCGCCGACCCCGAGCTGAACGTAGCCCTGCTGCGCTATTTCAACCCCATCGGCGCCCACCCCTCCGGCCTGATCGGCGAAGACCCCAACGGCATCCCCAACAATCTGGTGCCCTACATTGCAAAGGTGGCAGTGGGTAAGCTGGAACAGGTGCATGTGTTCGGCAACGACTACCCCACCCCCGACGGCACCGGCGTGCGGGACTACATCCACGTGGTGGATTTGGCCAAGGGCCATGTGTGCGCCATCCGCAAGCTGGCCACCAAGTGCGGGCTGTTTATTTGCAATCTGGGCACCGGCCACGGATACAGTGTGCTGGACGTGATCAACGCCTACAGCAAGGCCTGCGGCAAGCAGCTGCCCTACGTCATCGACCCGCGCCGCCCCGGCGACATCGCCGAGTGCTGGGCCGACCCCACCAAGGCCCGCGAGCAGCTGGGCTGGGTGGCCGAATACGGCATCGAGGAAATGTGTGCCCACAGCTGGCACTGGCAAAGCAACAACCCCGACGGTTACGCAACCGTAAAATAAGGCAAAAAAGGGCCGCCCCACCGGGGCGGCTCTTTTGCAGTCAGGGTTTTGGGGGCTTTGGGCGGCGCTGCAGGGTTCGCGGCTTGCCGGGGCGTTTTTTCAGCGGGGGATGATCCATTCCGATGTGCACGATCAGCCCGCGGGTGGGGGCTGCCGGTTCATCGGGCTGGGGCGCCGAAGGAATGTGAGGGTCTTGCATGGGGCCTCCTTTTGGAAAAAGAAAAAAGCGGGCGCTGCCGGCAGGGTTCCGGCAGCGCCCGCTGTCTTAACAATGGATCACTCCTCGATGGTGGAGTGGGCAATGACAAAGTCCATGGCAGCCTTGCGGGCCAGGGTGCTGCGCAGCTCTTCGCCGTTCACAGTCTTGATGTACTCGTCCACCGGCTTGCTGACCCGCTCGGCGCGCAGGGCCAGCTCGGCATGCAGGCCTTCGTCGTCCAGAATCAGGTTTTCCGCCTTGGCCACCGCCAGCAGGGCATGGCCCAGACGAATGGTGCGGTCGGCAGTTCGGTGCAGGGTGTCCTGCACATCCTCGCGGGTGCGGCCGGTCTGCTTCAGAAAGCCGTCCATGGTCATGCGCTGCATCTGCAGGCTGGCCTGGAACTGCTGCATCTGGTTGGCAAACTCGCGCTCGATCAGCACCGAAGAGATCTCGCCCTCCATGCTGTCGGCCAGCTGGGTCATGATCACATTGCGGGCGCGGCTCATGGCCACGTTGTGTTTGTTTTCTTCCAGCTGCTTGCGCACCAGTGCACGGTAATCGTCCATGGTTTCGCAGCTGGCGTCCAGCTTTTTGGCCAGCTCGGGGCCCAGCACGGGGATCTGGCGCAGGCACACATCGCCCAAAGTGGCCTTGAACACGGCGGGCTTGCCGGCCAGCTCTTTGTTAAAGTAGTTGGCGGGGAAGGTGACGTTGATGTCGAAGCTTTCGCCTGCCTTGTGGCCCAGAATGGCCTCTTCAAAGCCGGGGATCATCCGGCCGCGGCCCAGCTCGATGGACTGGTTCTCGGCCTTGCCGCCGGCAAACTCTTCGCCGTCCACATAGCCGGTGTAGCTCAGCTTAACGGTGTTGCCCTTGACCGCGGGGCCTTTGTGAGGCACCAGCTCGCTGTGCAGCTGGCGGCGGCTTTCAATGGTGTTTTCCACTTCCTTGTCGGTGGTGGGGGCGGGGGTGCACTGGGCGGTAAAGCCGGTGTATTTGGTCAGGGTCAGCACGGGGGTCAGGGCGATCTGGGCGGTGGCCACAAAGCCTTCGTCCTTCTTCACGCTGATCAGGTCGTAGCTGGGCTCGCCTTCCACCGACAGCTTTTCGGCGGCAACCACCTCGTCCAGAATAGCGGGCACGTCGCGGTCCATCACATCGTTGATGGCCTCGTACCAGAACGCATGCTCGCCGCGGTCGGCTTCGATCTGGGCGCGGTCGGCTTCGCCCTTGGCAAAGCCCTTGATGGTGTATTCGCTGCGCACCCGCTCGTACACGGCCTGTGCGCCGGCTTCCAGTTCTTCGGCAGTGGCGCTCAGGGTCAGCAGGCACACGCCGTTTTCGGGATATTCGATCTTGACCAGTTTCATTGTTTAGCCCTCCATGCCCGTCGCTGCGGGCAAAGTTTTACATTCATAAATCACATTATATCATAAAACTGTGCAAAACCAAAGCGATTCTTACAAATTTATAACAAGATGCGGGCAGTTTTGTTGGCAAAAAATGAAAAGCAAAAAGTTTTTTGAAAAAACGCTTGACAAGGCCTGCCCGGTCTGGTATTATATTTTTCGCACCAAGCAGGTGCGCAATGTGCGTTGGTAGCTCAGCTGGATAGAGTGACTGGCTACGAACCAGTAGGTCGGGGGTTCGAGTCCCTCCCATCGCACCAAGAACAGCCGATACACGAAAGTGTGTCGGCTGTTCTTTTTTGTTTAAACGGGGAGGGACTCGAACCCGAAAGGGTAAACCGCGTAAAGAAAACGCCCCGGTGGGGCGTTTTTAGCGGTTTTGGCCCGCAGGGCTGTGCCCAAGGGCCGGAGCTTTTGCGCAGCAAAGGCGACCAAGTCCCTCCCATCGCACCAAGAAAAGGCAGTACGCAACAGCGTGCTGCCTTTTCTTTTTGCATTGAGAAGTGCGAGAACCCCCGCCCCTTCCCCTCACTCTTTGATAAACGCCCGGTCCTGTGCGGGAATGCCGCCCTCGTCAGAAATATACCGCTCCACCCGCATGTGCAGATCGTATTTCTGCCGCAGGGCCAGAATTTCGGCCATCATGGGGGATTGGTGATGCCGGTCCAGTGCGGCCTGATCAGTCCAGCGGTCGATCAGCAGCACCGTTTCGGGGTCTTGCAGGGGCAGAAAGTACTCGTAGCTCAGATTGCCCGTCCGGGTGCGGATCCGGTCCACAAGGCCGCTGCGGGTCATCTCTTCGGCAAATTTTCGGGCGTTGCCGCCGCTGCCCCTGTAGTAAATATGGATGGTCAGTGCCATAAAAGCTCCTTTTGTACAAGGGTTTGTTCCTCTGCCCCGATGCTACCACAGCGGCGGCGCATTTTCAACCCGCCGGTTTCGGCTTGCACTCCGGTGCAGTTCGCGGTATCATAAAAGAAACGATCCACAAAGAAGGTGTCTTTTATGTCTGTGTCCCGCCGCCGGTTACGGCTTGCCCTTGCGGCTGTGTTGGCCGCGCTGGCCGTGTGTGCCGCTGGATTTTTCTGGTATGTTTCCGATTATTACCGCGCCGACGCACAGGCGCTGGCCATTGAGCAAACCGCCCAAACCACCGGCCCCTACACCAGCCTGAGCGCCGAAAACGCGGCCGTGGGCATTGTGTTTTACCCCGGCGGCAAGGTGGAAGCTGCGGCCTATCTGCCGCTGCTGCAGCAGCTGCAGCAGCAGGGCTACACCTGTGTGCTGGCCCAAATGCCGTTTCATCTTGCAGTGTTCGGCAGCAACGCCGCCACCGATGCCATGGCCCTGCACCCCGAAGTGCAGCACTGGTATCTGGCTGGGCACAGTCTGGGCGGTGCTATGGCAGGCAGCTACGCTGCCGCCCACCCCGACAAGGTGGAGGGCCTGCTGTTGCTGGGCGCCTACCTGTACGACGAGTACCCCACCGAAGAGGTTCTGGTGCTGTACGGCTCGGAGGATGGGGTACTGAACCGCGCCAAGCTGACCGGCCAGCCCTTTGAACAGGTGATCGCCGGCGGCAACCACGCCCAGTTTGGAAACTACGGCCCGCAGGCCGGCGACGGTACCGCCGCCATTTCGGCCGCCGAACAGCAGGCCATTGCGGTGCGGCGGATGGATGAATTCATCCGGGCCGACCTTGCCGGCTGATTTTTAGACGAACAACCGCCTGAAAAAGCCAAAAAACGAGATGTTTCCCGGGAAATAACAGCAAAAGCCCCGCCGAATGGCGGGGCTTTTGCTGTATGCCTTTGGTTATTGTGCCAGATTGTCCAGTGCGCAGCGGGCGGTTCTGACCAGATATTCCATCGCTTGTACCGGGTACTGGCCGGCGGCGGTTTCGCCGGTCAGCATCAGGCTGGCGGCGCCGTCCCACACGGCGTTGTAAATGTCGCTGACCTCGGCGCGGGTGGGCACCGCCCGGGTGTGCATGCTGTCCAGCAGCTGGGTCACCACCATAAAGGGAGTGTGGGCGGCGCGGCAGGCGGCGGCCAGCTTTTTCTGGCAGCCGGGCAGCTGCCACAGCGGCATGGCGTTGCCCAGGTCGCCCCGGGCGATCACCACATGGTCCACCAGATGGATGAACTCGGGCAGGGCGGCCACCCCGGCGGCGTTTTCGATCTTGGCAAAAATCTGAATGTCTGGCGCACCGGCCTGGGCCAGCGCCTGTTTCAGGTTGAGGATGTCCTGTTTGCCCCGCACAAAGGGCAGCATCACCGCGGTAACCCCGCACTGCTTTGCCAGCTGCAGGTTTTCGCAGTCGGCGGCGGTCAGGGTGGGGCTGGGCACGGTCAGCCCCGGGGCGGCAATGCTTTTGCGGCTTTGCAAAAGCCCTCCGCGCAGCACGGTGCAGCGCAGCGCGCCGGGCGCAGCTTCTGTCACCTGCGCCAGCAGTTTGCCGTCGTCCAGCAAAAGCTGCTGGCCGGGCCGGGCGGCTTCGATCAGGGCGGCGGGGCATTCCACACCCCCCTGCCCCAGCAGCAGGCTGTCCCCTGTTTGCAGCGGCAGCGGGGCATCAAGGCCGCCGATGCGCAGCTCGGGGCCTTGCAGGTCGATCAGCAGCTGGGGCATCTGCACCTGCCGCAGCAGGGCCACCCAGTCGGAATGGGCGGCCAGCCCTCCGTGGGACAAATTCATCCGGATGCCGGTCATGCCGGCGGCCAGCAGCGCGCGCAGGGTGTCGGCCTGTGCGCAGGCTGGGCCGATGGTGCCGTAAAAATCCATAGTTCCCTCTTTTAAATAATGATTCCGTTCAGATGGTCGATCTCGTGCTGGATGATCTGGGCGGTAAACCCGGTAAAGGTTTTGATGCGCGGCTTGCCGGCGCGGGTCTGCCACTGCACCTTGATGCTGCGGCAGCGCTTGACCGGGCGGGTGCCCTGCAGCGACAGGCAGCCCTCTTCGGCCAGATATACCCCGCTTTGCTTGAGGATGATGGGGTTGAACATCTCTTCGTACACCCCGTCGTTATCAAAGGCGATGATGGCCACGCTCTGGCCGATCATGTTGGCGGCCATGCCCACGCAGCCCTCGGCGTGGGCGCGCAGGGTGGCCAGCAGATCGTCGGCGATGGCAATGTCATCGGGCAGTACAGCGGGCCGGGCCTTGCGGGCCAGAAACAGAACATCCTGCATGATGGGCTGAACCATAGGGGGTCACTCCTTGCGTTTTGGGTGGTTTTTGGGTAGAATAGGCTGAAAATCCGCTTTCATCATACCCGCCCGCGGCGGGGGCTGTCAAGGGAAAGGAGGGCTGCAGCCATGAAATACAAAGCACTGCAGCGGTTTGGCTGCATGGCGCTGGGCGCCGCCATTCTTTCGTTTGGGCTGTTCAACATCCACAGCCAAAGCCGCATTACCGAAGGGGGCGTTTTGGGCGCCACCCTGCTGCTGCAGCACTGGCTGCGGCTTTCGCCCGCGGTGACCCAGCCGATCCTGGACGGGCTGTTCTACCTGCTGGGGGTGAAGTTTCTGGGCCGCGGGTTTTTGAAAAACGCGGTGTTTGCCACCGGCTGCTACGCGGTGTGCTATGCCGGGTGGGAG
>JAFULE010000040.1 GCA_017483235.1 Faecalibacterium sp.
ATGCACACCGCCACCCTGCTGGAGGCTGCCCGTTTGCTGCAGCAGGCCAAAGACCGGCTGCCCGGTACGGTGCGGCTGATCTTCCAGCCAGCCGAGGAAAGCGGCGTGGGCGCGGTAAAAATTCTGCAGACCCCTGCGCTGGACGATGTGGATGTGATCTTTGCGCTGCATACTGCCCCCAACTATCCGGTGGGCACCTACGGCTTCCGCCATGGCGCGGTGACCGCCTCGGTGGATAAATTTGCCATCACCCTCAAAGGGCGGGGCGTGCACGCCGCCTATCCCGAAAAGGGCATCGATCCGCTGGTGGCCGGCGCGGCGCTGGTGCAAAGCCTGCAAACCATTCTCAGCCGCAACATTCACCCCGAACAGCCTGCCGTGCTCAGCATTGCCCACTTCGAGGCGGGCAAAACCTGGAACGTCATCCCCGAAACCGCTTTTCTGGAAGGAACGGTGCGAACCCTGAGCAAAGAGGCCCGCGCCCTGATCCCCACCCGGATGCAGGCGATCACCCAAGGGGTGGCCGCGGCCTACGGCTGCACCGCCGATTTCCGGTGGGAGGCCTGCAGCCCCGCCACCGACAACCACCCCATGTGGTGCGACTTTGCCGCCGACGTGGCCCGGGCACAGGGCATTGAAGCGGTGCTGGATCCCACCAGCATGCTGGGCGAAGACTTTGCTCTGTTTCAGGAAAAGGTGCCCGGTGTATACATCCACGCCGGCATCGGCCTGACCGCCCCCAACCACAATCCGTTGTTCTGCGTGGACCCAGCCTGTCTTGCCCCGGCGGCCGAATACAGCTGTGCACTGGTCGCCGCTGCGCTGCAAAAGCTGGCCCAGTGAGGAATGCTGCACAATTTGGCACAAGCAAAACCGCCTCTTTCCATCGGAAGGGGCGGCTTTTGTTTTGCCCGAATTACAAAAAATGTTAGTGTTTGGTTAAAATCCGACACGGAAGGCCAAGGTGTGGATTGTATTGGCAGCAGGCCGGTATTATACTGAAGCGCAGAAGCAAAAATAATCTTTTTTGGCAACAGAAGAGGAGGAAAAAACTTGAAAAAAGTACTGAAATTTGCACTGCGTGCGCTGCTGCTCCTGCTGGCGGCGCTGGTGCTGACCGTTGCGGTGGGCTTTGGCTATCTGTACACCCATGGCATGTCCGGCATTGCCCATACCAGTGCCCCTGCCGCAGGGCAGATCAGAGTGGCCTGCGTGGGCGACAGCACCACCTACGGCCATGGTATCACTGGCTGGCCCAAAAACAACTACCCCTCGCAGCTGCAGAATCTGCTGGGCGAAGGCTGGCATGTGAACAACTACGGCGTGAGCAGTTTTGCGGTGCAGTCCACCTCGGACCGGCCCTACGCAACCTTGCAGCACTATGCCGACAGCCTTGCCTACAAGGCCGACTACGTGGTGTTTATGATGGGCTGCAACGATTCCAAACCCGAAAACTGGGTCAGCACTGAGGCGTTCCGGGCCGAGCTGTGCACCCTGCTGGATAGCTATGCCGGTTCACAGATCGTGTTGTGCACCCCGGCGGCTGCCTTCTTCCTGGAAGGCCAGACCGAAGGTACCACCAACCACGACATTCAGCCGCTGATCGTCGAGCAGATCGCGCAGGTGTGCCGCGAGGTGGCCGCCGAGCGTGCGTATACATTGGTGGACATCCACACCCTGACCGCCGATCATGCCGAATGGTTTGCCAAGGATGGTGTGCACCCCGACAACACCGGTGCCGCCGCCATGGCACAGGCTGTGTGCGATGTGCTGTCCGGCCTGCAGTAAAAATATCCGAAAAAATGCCGCCCGGCAGCTGCCGGGCGGCATTTGACATTTTTGCTGGATCATTCGGTGGCTTCGGCCTGTGCAGCGGCTTCGGCGGCCATCTGCTGGGCAATTTCGGCGGCGCGCTCTTCCGGGGTTTCGTAGTCGTGGTGGTAGTTGTACAGCATCTCTTCTTTTTTGTTGCGGTACAGCCCGCGCATGACCAGTTTTTTGGCTACATCATAGATCACTGCGAACAGCGGCACGCCCACGATCATGCCCACAAAGCCCCACAAACCACCGAACAGCAGAATGGCAAACAGTACCCAGAAGCTGGAAAGGCCGGTGGTATTGCCCAGAATTTTGGGGCCGATAAAGTTGCCATCCAGCTGCTGCAGCACCAGAACAAACAGCACAAACCACAAACCCTTGATGGGGTCGTGCAGCATGATCAGAATGGTAGAGGGGATGGCACCAATGAACGGCCCGAAGAAGGGGATCACATTGGTGATGCCCACAATGGCCGAGATCAGCAGCGGGGTGGGGAATTTGAACGCCAGACAGCCGATGTAGCACAGCACACCGATGATAGCCGAGTCCAGAATTTTGCCATTGATAAAGCCGCCGAACATCCGGTCGGCATACAGAACCTCTTCCATGATCAGGTCAGCCCAGGCCGGTTTGAAGGTGCCGTACAGCACCATCTTGGCCTGACGGCCAAACCGTTTGCGGCTGGCCAGCAGATACACCGCGGCAAACAGGCCGATGATCAGATTTTTGGCGGCGGTAATGGTGTTCATCACGCCAAGGCCCACACCGCCCACCAGGCTTTTCAGCCAGGGGGTCAGGGTGTTGCGCATCCATTCTTCAAACGAAGCGCTCAGGGTGTTATAAGCGGATTGAATGTAGCTTACCAGTTCTTCGTTTTCTGCAAGTGAGGCATACAGCCAGGTCATAAAGCTTTCGATCCGGCCGGGCAGGGTGCCCCACACCGAAAGCAGGCTGTCCCACAGCTGGGGCACGATCATGATCAGAAGAATGTATACCACCATAAAGCCGGTGATCATGCCCAGTGTGATAGAAAGGGCGCCGGCCAGCTTTTTCAACGGTTTGGGCAGATGCTTTTGAAAAAGGGCATCGTAGGTATTGCACACCGGCTTGAGCAGATAGGCAATCACACCACCGTAAATGAATGGCTCCAGAATGCCAAGCAGGTTGTTTACCGCCGCACCAAAGCCCTGATATCGGTACAGTACAAAAAAGAACAGCACACTCAGGCTGATGGCGCCAAAGCCTGCCAGCATGGCGTAAATATAAGGTTTGTACTGCTGAAACTTCATAAAAGGGACCTTTCTTATACTGTATTCCGGCGCTCAAAGCCGGTAAAATCGTGAAAAAGGAATAAAAGCCGAAACTTTCCAACGTAGTATTCAGTATAACATCAACAAAAACGGATAGCAACCAAAAGCCGGCAAATTTGCTGTACTTTGGGTTCAAAAATCAAAAACAGTGAAAAAATACTTGATAATAATGCTGCCGGGTGGTTTATTAAAATAGAACAATTGTTTTCAGTAAGGAGAGTAGGATCCATGGCCATTGCTGTATACCCCGGCTCTTTCGACCCTGTTACCAAGGGGCATCTGGATATCATCAAGCGCGCCGCCCGCATGCACGACAAGCTGATCGTGGCGGTGCTGATCAACAGCGCCAAGCATCCGCTGTTTACGGTGGAAGAACGGGTAAAGCTGCTGCAGGAATGCTGCGCCGGCATTCCCAATGTCACGGTGGAAAGCTTCGACGGCCTGACCGTCAACTTTGCCAAAAGCCGCCATGCCACGGTGCTGGTGCGCGGCTTGCGTGCCGTAACCGACTTTGACAACGAGATCCAGCTGGCCCAGACCAACCATGCCCTGATGCCCGGCATCGACACCATGTTCCTGGCCACCAGCATCCGCTGGAGCTATCTGTCCTCTACCATTGTCAAAGAAGCTGCCCGCTACGGCAGTGATATCTCCAAATTTGTTACCCCCAATGTAGAGGCTGCGGTTAAGGAAAAGTTTGCCCAGCTGCAAAAAACGTAAATCAGCCATCTTGATAAAATAACAAGCTGCCGGTGTGATCGATTTCATCCCGGCAGTTTTTTTGGCAAAATCCGGAAAAAAGCGGCCTGTTTTCCCCGCAAAACAACAAAATGTTGACAAGCCGCGCGGCAGTGGTGTACTTTTATAAGAAGAGTATTCAAACGGTATTTCCGATGCCGCGGCTTTTTTGCCATCCAGCGCGCATACTAAACCAAAACGGAGTGAGCGAATTATGAAACAGAACGATCAGCTGTCCCACGGCTTTTATGCCGACCACGGCAAACGCATTCTGGACATCATCCTTTCGGCCGGCGGGCTGGTGGTACTTTCGCCCATTTTGCTGGCGCTGGTGGTGGCGGTAAAAATCGATTCGCCCGGTCCGGTCTTCTTCAAGCAGAAGCGGGTGGGCAAAGGCAAAACTCATTTTGATATTCTCAAGTTCCGCAGCATGCGCATCGACACCCCCAAAGACACCCCCACCCATCTGTTGGAAAACCCTGATCAGTGGATCACCCGCATGGGGCATTTTCTGCGCAAAACCAGTCTGGACGAGCTGCCCCAGATCTGGAACATTCTTGTGGGCGACATGAGCGTCATCGGCCCCCGGCCTGCGCTGTGGAACCAGTACGACCTGCTGGCCGAGCGGGATAAATACGGTGCCAACGACATCCGCCCCGGCCTCAGCGGCTGGGCACAGATCAACGGCCGCGACGAACTGCCCATCGAGGTGAAGGCCCGGCTGGACGGCGAATATGTGCAGAAGCTCAGCTTTGGCTTTGACGTTAAGTGCTTTTTCGGCACCATTACCTCGGTACTGAAATCAGACGGTGTGGTGGAAGGCGGCACCGGCACACTGGAAAAAGATTCGAAGAAAAACTCCTGACTGGCGTGTGCGGGCGCAAAACTGCCCGCATGATGCAATGCCCGCGAAAAGGAAGAAGGATACTGTGAAAAAACGAGCAAGATCTTCGGCAGAGATCTTTCTGCGCAGAGTGCTGCTGGCTGCCATGGACTGCGGCCTGATTGCACTGGGGCTATACATTGGCCTTTTGCTGCGCGGCGAGGGCGCCGGCGAAGAGTGGCTGCAGCGCAATGTGCAGATCCTGTACCGCCATCTGCCATGGATGGTGACCATCTATATCATCGTGTTTCTGGCCGGCGGGCTGTATTCCATTCTGTGGAAATACGCCGGCGTGCGCGATCTTTTGCGCCTGTGTATTCTGGTAGGCGTTTCTACTGTACTGGTGTTGGTGGGCAACGAAATGGTGCACGGCGTGCTGTACCGTTCGGCCACAGTGATTGGTGCGGCGGTGGCGCTGGCTGCTATCGGCGGTATCCGGCTGGCGTGGCGCGCCTTTTTGAACAAACCGGATCTGATCGTCCGCGGCCGGGTGCGCAACGACGCCCACACCCCGCTGATGATCGTGGGTGCAGGCAATGCCGGCGCATGGGCCATCAACCTGTGCAAAAGCAACGTGGGCTACGGTACGCCGGTGGTAGCGGTGGATGATGACCCCGCCAAGCAGAACCAGACCATTCAGGGCGTGCCGGTGCGCGGCACGCTGGACGACATTGCCCATCTATGCGATGAATATGGTATCCGCGAGATCATCATTGCCATCACCTCGCTGCGGGGCAGTACGCTGAACCGTGTGGTAGACCTGTGCAATGCCACCCGCTGCCGGGTGCGTATTCTGCGCGACCCGCAGGCACTGGGCGAAACCGATGCGGTGCCTCACAGTGCCTTCCGCGAACTGAACACCGCCGACTTCCTCAGCCGCGACGAGGTCACACTGGACACCGAAAAGATCAACGCCTACCTGAAAGGCAAAACAGTGCTGGTCACCGGCGGCGGTGGTTCCATCGGCAGCGAGCTGTGCCGCCAGATCATGCGGTGTGCTCCGGCCCGGCTGCTAATTTTTGATGTGTACGAAAACTGCGCCTACGAGCTGGAAATGGAGCTGAAGCAGAAGTATGGCCGCGAGGTGCCGGTTACGGTACTGGTGGGCACCATCCGGGATAAAAATCGGCTGGATGAGGTGATGCGCACCTATCACCCCACCGTGGTGTTCCATGCGGCAGCCCACAAGCACGTTCCACTGATGGAAATCAGCCCCGCCGAAGCGGTCAAAAATAATGTGCTGGGCACCAAAAACCTGCTGGCCAGCGCCAGCGAGCACGGGGTGCAGCGGCTGGTGCAGCTGTCCACCGACAAGGCTGTCAACCCCACCAGCGTCATGGGCTGCACCAAGCGCATCTGTGAAATGCTCATCCAAAGCTTTGCAGGCCGCACCGAAATGCAGTGCGTGGCGGTGCGGTTCGGCAATGTGCTGGGCAGCCACGGCAGCGTGATCCCCCTGTTCGAAAGCCAGATCAAATCCGGCGGACCGGTCACCGTCACCGACCCCAACATCGTGCGTTATTTCATG
>JAFULE010000041.1 GCA_017483235.1 Faecalibacterium sp.
CAGACCATACCGCGGCTGCCTGCCCCATGGGCCAGTGCCAATGCGGCGCGTGCAACGACCTGTGGGTCAGCTGCGGTATCGCCGATCACCTCGAAAGCCTCGGTCTGCAGTACATCGCCGGCCAGAAGAGCGATGGTTTCGTCAAAGGCCTTGTGACAGGAAGGCCGGCCGCGGCGCATGTCGTCGTTATCCATGCAGGGCAGATCATCGTGGATGAGCGAATAGCAGTGCAGCATTTCCACTGCGGCAGCAAATCGTGCCGCGGCGTTGCTGTCGCCCCCCAGCATATCACATACCGCCATGACCAGAACCGCACGCACACGCTTGCCGCCGCCCAGCAAACTATACCGGGCAGCCTGACAAACACGGCTTTCTTCGGGCAGATACTGCTGTGCGCAGGCTTCCAGCGCCTGATTTGCCGCCGAGAGATATGCGGCATACTGCTGCTGATAGGTCATACGGTTCACTCCTCCCCTGCTTGTTTTCCGGCGGCAAGGCGGGCATCGATCTGTTCCACTTCCTGCCGGGCATTGTCCAATGTGGTGTTGCAATATTCGATCAGTGCAGCCGCTTCCGCATACAATTTTACCGTGTCGGCAAGCGGAGTGGCCTCGTCCGAAATTTTAGCCAGAAGCTCTTCCAAACGGGCAATGGCTGCTTCAAAGTTTTTGGGGGTCTTCATATATGGTATTCTCCTCTACGGTTTCCACCAGACAATGTGCGGTATGACGTACACCGGCCACCAGTAATTTTTGACCAGGCTGAAGCCAGTCTGCTGTGGTCACAGTGCCGTCTTCCGTTTGCAGCAGTGTATAACCGCGTGCCAGCGTGTGATAAGGCGAAAGAGATGCAGCCAGTGCCGCCGCGTGCGAAAGCCGCTGTGTGCGCATGCGCATTGCACCGGCAGATGCGCTGCCCAGCTGGCGTTGTAAATCATGCAAGGCAGCCTTTTTTTCGGCATGGTGCTGCTGCATCTGTTCGAAAAAAAACTGCTGCGGATAGCCGTCAAGTTCATTATAGCATATCTGCAGACGGTTTTGCATATTTTTATGAATATTTTGCCGCAGATTGAATATTCTTTGCCGCAGCTCTGCAACGTCCGGTACAGCAAGCTCGGCCGCAGCCGAAGGGGTAGGTGCGCGCAGATCGGCAACGAAATCCAGAATGGTAAAATCGATCTCATGGCCGATTGCACTGATCAGCGGCGTTTTGCAGCGGTAGGCTGCGCGTGCGATCACTTCGGCATTGAATACCCACAAATCTTCCCTGCTGCCGCCGCCGCGGGCCACAATGATCACGTCTGCCCTTTTGCTGCGGTCCAGTGTATCGATGGCTGCCGCAATTTGGCCGGCAGCTTCAAAGCCCTGTACCCCCACCGGACATAGCAGGATCTTTGCCAGCGGCCAGCGACGGGAGGTCACCTGCAGAATATCCTGCAGTGCTGCACCGGTTTTGCTGGTGACCACGCCAATGCAGCCCGGCTGGGTCGGGATCGGTTTTTTGTGTGCCGGGTCAAACAGACCTTCCCGGGCCAGCTTTTCCTTCAGTTGTTCAAATGCCAGCTGCATGCTGCCGATGCCATCGGGAAACATCTCGTTGACATAGATCTGGAACGCACCGTCCCGCTCATACAACGTTGCACGACAGCGCACGATCACACGCATGCCCTCCTGCGGGCGGAAAGCCAGTCGGCGGGCATCGGTTTTGAACATAACAGCGCGGACACTGCTGGCTTCGTCGCGCAAAGAAAAATAGCAGTGTCCGCTTTTTGAATTCTGAACAAAATTGGCGATCTCACCCCGCAGGGCAAGGTCAAATAAAACGTCGCTGGTGTCCAGCAGCGTTTTTACATAACGATTCAGTACCGATACGCTGATCACTTCAGCCATGCGAAAGAACCTCTCTGGCAGCCAGCAGGGCCACACCAATGGCGTTGTCGCTGGAAAATTTACCCGGCACAAACTGAACCTTGGGCAGCCGCGCGGTGACGTATTGACGAATGATGTCGCTGCTCATTACGCCGCCGGCACAAACCACCGGCAGACCGGGATGCTGCTGCAAGGCTTCACGGGTCATTTTTACCACCGTTTCGCCCACACACAGCAGACAATATTTGCACACGTATTCCGGGCTTTTGCCCTCCGCCAGCAGCTTTGTGCACTGATTTTCCAGCCCGGAAAGGCTGCAGTTCAGCCCCTTGACGCTGGCCTTAGGGCGGATGACTTCGCTGCACTGTGCCGCAAGACGGGAAACCTCCACACCGGCCGGAAAACCAAATCCAAGCTTTACGCCCACGCGATCCACCGCCTGCCCTGCATACAAATCGGTACTGGTGCCGATCAGATCGATGGTTTTGACCCGATCGCACAACAGCAGATCGGTGGTGCCACCCGAAATGTGAAACAGCAGCACCGGCTGTTCAAAGTATTCCTCATGTCCTGCTGCAAACAGCGCAGCAGCAGCATGTCCCTGCTGGTGGGTGGTACGCACCAACGGGATCTTTTTCGCCGCAGCAATGGCAGTTGCTGCACTGACGCCTGCCAGAAAACAGGGCATATAGCTGCCTTCGGCCGGGCGGGGTTTTTCGGATACACCCACCGCATCGATGGCCGAAAGATCACACTGTGCCTCCAATTGGCGAAACAGTTCGGGCAATGCAGCCGTATGGTGAAACAGTGCATCGCTTTGCCGCAGGCCCAGCTGACCCTCTTTTACCGGCAAAAAGCGCTTGATATCACAAACAACCCCTCCGGCGGTATCAAATACTGCCAGAGAGGTTGCGTAATTGCTGGTATCGATTCCAAGAGTGAGCATAATCAGCCTTCTTCGGCTGCGACAGCATCCTCGTCGACCAGATTCAGGTCGCGTACAACGCTGCCCAGCAAGCCGTTTACGAATTGATAATCTTCTTCATCGCCGTACTTCTTGGTCAACTCAACTGCTTCGTTGATGGCAACGCCGGGCTTCTTTTCCACATACAGCATCTCTGCCAGAGCAATGCGCATGGCAGTAAGCGAAACGCGGGGCAGACGCTCCATCGTCCAGTTGCGCAGACGATCGCGAATCAGATCGTCCACCTCGGCAGAATGATCGTAATAGGCACACAGCAGCAGTTCGCCATAGGTATCGACCGGGTGTTCTTCGTCCTGCTCGCGGTTCAGTGCCAGCACATCTTCCAGAGCGAGATCGCCAAAAGTTGCGGAAAACGCCAGCAGAAACGCATTTTCACGTGCTTCGCGGCGGGGCAAGGTGTTGTTATGCATAGGTTTCCTCTCACACACAAGGCCGCCTATCCCCCGCTTTGGGGAAAGGCGGCAATATTTTACCGTTGTTTTCAGGGCTTATTCTTCCTCGGGCTGCGGCAGCGCCACACCGGCAATAACCAGATTGACACGGCCAACTGCCACGTTGGTCATATTCTGCACCGAAGACTTGACATTCTCCTGCACCTTTTCCGAGATGGCAGGAATGCGGGTGCCGTAATTGACCACCAGCTGAACGGTGATCTCGGCAATGCCGTCATGCATTTCCACTTCTACAGGGGGCTGCAGACTGACGATTTCCAAAAGTTCCTTCATTTTGCGCTGATTCCCGCAGGCAACATCAGCAACACCTTCAACCTCCAGTGCGGCGCACTTGGCGATTTTGGCGATTACATCGGTAGAAATCTGCAGGCTTCCGCCAACCAGATTGTTGTTCAGCACTTCCATAATACAGTCCTCCTGTAAATATACTGCACGAATTGCTACGATATATTATAGCATTTTTCCGTGCGCATCACAAGCATTTTACTTGACTTCCACCACAGTAATATCCTGTGCGGTCAAATTGCTGCATTTGCTCAGCACAATATCCCGAATCTGGGCTACCTGTGCAGCTTCCAGTGGGTTGCCGCTGGTCATCACTGTTAAATCTGCCCCCTGCTGCTGCAAAAAGCATACACAGTCCGCCATGCCCTTTGCCTTGATCAGGGTCTCGATCTCGTTTTCGAGGGTGAGATTTTCCAGATATTGTTTCAGTTCTGCGGTAAGCTGGTTTTTATCCGCTTCGCTCAATGCAGTGTTTTTCAGCGCCTTCTGGATCTTATCCATAGCATCGTCGTAGCTTTTCTGACGCGAAAGTCTCGCCTGCTCAAAAAATTCAAGGTCACTTTTCTTTGATACACTGACCAGCTGTGCCTCACCGTAGATCTTATCGGCAGCTTCCAGTGCTTCCTGCTCGGTCTGCAGCGGATCGGTAAGGGTTACCGCCGTTTCCAGTGCCTGCTCTTGCTGTTCCACCGGGGCCGAAACCTGCAGCGAACTTTCATCAAGGGTCGTGTCGGTGCGGGCATACTCCCAGTTCAGGTAAACCGCCACTCCAAGCGCTACCACAAGGGTAAGCGCAGTGACCTTTCGGGTGTTTTCATAGCCAGAATTTCGCATAAGATCGGTTCCTCCCGTTTGTTTATTTCATTTGCTGTACACTGATACGATTGGTGGAAATGTCCAGAAGCGCGGCAAGTACTTCGGTAATGCGGGCAATCACGGTGATCTCTCCCCCGCCCTGACAGATCACTGCCACGCCGTTTACTGCGGGTACAAGGGTGGTTTGCTGCAATGCCGTTCCGTTGCTGAGCAGTACGTGATCCTGATGTGCTTCGCCGCTGCCGGTGTAGCTGGTGTCTGTTGCGAAAACAGCTTGCTCGGAAGAAGACAGGGTTACCATCACCTGCACCTGTCCCACGCCTGCCATCTGCCCCAGCAACTGCTCAAGCCTCTGTTCCAGTTGCTGCTCATACAGCAGTTGCTCGCCGGACGCGCTGCTCTCAGCCAGTTGTACAGCGGGCAATTCTTTCTGCTGTGGCCAGAATTCGGAAAGCAACAGCAACAGCATGCCGGCGATGCCCAGTCCAAACAGAAGCTTGGGATCTGCTTTCTGCAAAAGCTCATTCCAGTTATCTTTCTTCATTTTCAATAGAATCCTTTGTTTTGAATTGGATCCTGACAGGCTGCAGTTCCTGCTGCAAACGCCGGGTCAGCTGCTCTTTTTCCTGCTCGGACAGCGCAGTTTCGGTAACAAGAACGATTTCCTGCACATAGGTTCCGGTTTTATCCTGTGCAAGGACAAGTTCAACCTGCGGCACTGCCAGTTCTGTTTGATAATGCTGTGCCAGTTGTTCTTCGCTTTGGGCCAGAACCCGGTCTGAAAAGCTGGTTGCCTGCCCCGGCTGTGCCGTGACCGCCGGCTGCTGCAGCTGCGGCAGTTCTGCGGCAAACACCGGCACAGCGGAAAGCAGCGTTACCAAAATATATAATCCGGCAATGGCGTTTATGCATCGGCGGGCACTGCCCTGCGGCATCAATCGAATCAGGATACCGCTGATCATACAGGCCGCACAAAAGGCCGCAGCGGCTGATTTTATTGCCTGCAGCATTTCCGGTTATCCCCCCTTTCCGAATTGAAACATCAGCGCCGTTGCAGAAAATACCATGACAAAGAACAGTGCCGCCAGTGCACCAAGCACTGCAGCGGCCTGAGCAAGATGGTCCAGTACCTTGCGGCAGATGGTAAGATCAAACATGCGGGCCAGCAACGCCGTGCCCCGTAAACAAAGCATATGGGTCAAACAACGCAGATACAGCGGTAAAAATTCGGCCCCAATCACCGCAATGGCGGAAAATCCCAGCCCCGAGCGCAGCACCGAACCGGCTGCAAGAAGGGTCTGGGTGGCGGCGGTGAGGGTCTGCCCCACGATTGGAACCGCCCCGGCGATCAGCTGCCCTGCCTGTACCGAAGCGGAATCGGCTGCTGTCGTGAATACCCGCTGCACCCCCATTACTGCACAGAAAGCCAGTGCCGCAAGGTTTGCCAGCTTTCGAAGCCCGGTGCCCAGTACGCTGCCCAACGCAGCAGCTTCCTCACTTTCACTGATTGCACCGGCAGCACCCACCGCCAGAAAGATGGCCAGCACCGGCTGGGTAAACCGCTGCAGTATCCGGGCCAGAAGATTGATGTAACTCAGAAAAAAGCCACTGTACACGGCTGCAGCTGTTGGCTGCCCTGTTGCCGCAACCACACCCGCAAACACCGGAATGAAAGCTGCCAGATAATTGCGCCAAGTAAGGATATTCTGCAGAAACTGACCACTCAGCCGAACAAGCGCTTCGGCCGACAGAACAAACACACCACAGCCGGCGATCAATTCCAGCAGAGATTGTCCTTTCAGCCCGGGCAGGTACAGAAAAATCATGCCGCTGAATGTCAAAAACAGTAGTAGTTTTGTATATGCAAGCAACTCGGTTTTCAGCTGCGCCCACAGTGTTTTTTCCAAAAGAGTGGTGATCGTACCAAAAGGATCGGCTGCAAATTGTTCGAGGGTAAATGGTGCCTGTGCCAGAAAGTCCTGCACCTGTCCGGTAAGATTTTCCGGCAGAAGTTCCTGTGCAAAGGCCGGTGATAAAAAAAGTGAAGCGTATGCCACAAAACAAAGGCACACACGCATTAAGCCAGAAGCCCGGTAATCAGGGTGTAAAAGCTTTGAAGCAGCGGAAAAGCCGCCGCCAATGCCAGCCCTCGCCCTGCAGCGTCGATGCAATCGGCCACCGAAGTAAGGCCGTTGTCGCTGCACAGATCGCAGCACCATTGACTGCAAAACAGAATACCGGCCGCCTTGAGCAGGGCCTGAAATGCTTCGCTGTTTACGGCTTGTCCGATCTGCCAGATCCACCGGAACACCTCCATTCCCGCCGAGATCAGTAATGCGGCTGCCCCTAAAGATATTGCCACTGCCAGAACCGGCGCATACTGCGGCAAATAGCTTTTGAGCAGTGGATACAATACCCCTGCCGCCAGAGTAAGGGTAAATATTTGCAGCAAAGTCATAGCGAAAACAGCGATTTGATGGTGACAAACAAAGCACTGATCTCTTTGACCAGCATCGAAAGCACCACCACCAGCCCTGCCAGTGTTGTCATCATAGCCTGATCTTCCCGCCCGGAACGGATCAGAAGCTGATTGAGCACCGCCACGATAATACCGATGGCAGCAATTTTGAATACAAGATCGATTTCCATGGAAAGGCATCTCCTTTGCAGATCTTACAAAAATGCCAAGGCTGCCATCAGCCCAACTCCGGCGCCCAGCTTGCCGTACAATGCAGCGGCTTTGTTCTCTTCCTGCGAGACAGCTTCTGCGGCCGTTTCAAACCATTGTCGGTAGTATTCCAGCCGGCTGCATTCCTGCAGGGCGCCGCTTTGCCCCATGCCGGAAAAGCATTCGATGAAACAGGCCTGTTCTTCCTTGCTCAGTACCGGCGGGGGAACGGCGGTTTGAAAACTGCCGTTCGGTATAAATAGCAGCAGCTTTGCCGCCGCGCTTTCCTGCAGCTTTTCATATATCAGCTTCAGCGGCAGCTTGCGATAACTGATCTCGTTGCCAATCTGATGGAGCAGCTGTGCGGCCGCCTGCAGTGTTTTGCGGCGCAGCCGATGTTTTTGCAATGCGGCCTGTCCGCAGCCCCAGCCGCAAAGGATCACAAAAATCGCACCCAAAAGCTTTACCACGATCTGCACCTTCATAGCAGCTTCACCTCGGCAAAACTGCCCGGTGCATTGCGGCCGCTCATACGGCAAAGACATTGCACCATTCCGTTTTGCCGCAAAAGTCGGAACTGCGGGCGCTGCTGCGCCTGCTGAAGGCTGCCTGCATGCATGGTGGCAATAAAATCCACACCGGCAGCAAGACCCTGCTGCAAAGCGGTCACTTCATTCAGTTCGCCCAACTCGTCCAGCAGCATCACCTGCGGTGCCAGTGTGCGCAGTGCCATCTGGGCAGCGGCAGCTTTGGGGATACCGCTGATCACATCCAAACCATGTAGATATCTTCGGACTTCTTTGCTCATGATCTCTTCCCTTTCGTCCAGCACCGCGCAGCATCGACCTTGACGGCATAGAAACTGTGCGATGCTGCGCAATGCGGTAGTTTTTCCGCTGCCGGGTTCGCCCACCAGAAGAATGCCGCCAAAACTGTTTTGCCCCAGAAACTCAAGCAGTGGAGGAGGCAGATCGACGATGCGGTCGCGGGCAATGCGCAGATTAAGCGACGTGGGCTGTACCAGTGAGTAGCCCACATTCTGTGCGGTCACATAACTGCCTGCAACCCCCACCCGCTGCCCACCGGATAAGGTGATATAGCCGTGGCTGAGTTGTTCTTCATAACTGTGCAGCGAATGGCCGCACAAATGCAGTAAAATCTCTTCGATCTGCTGCTCGGTCAAAAGCAAACCGCGCAATGGGGCAAGCGCGGTATCGTATTGTGCGGCGGACAGAAAACATCCGTGCACCGTAAGCCCCGGCGGCTGAAAAGCACGCAGCCGCACCTCCTGCACGGCAAGTGCTTTTTGCTGCGGAAGTTGTACAAACACATTGGCCAGAAAGCCGGGCAGCTGTTTTACTGCCGCAAAGTACTCGTCCATTTTCCTCACCACACTTTGGTAGCATTGTATGCGGGATTCTTCCGGTTAGAACGAACAAAAAAACCGTGAGCGCCGCACTAACAGCACTCACGGTTGATAACAACAGTAGATATTAATCTTTCAGCATATCCAGAAATTCCTGCTCGGTCAGCACCGGGATTCCAAGGCTTTGTGCTTTGGTCAGTTTGGAGCCCGCCGCAGTACCGGCCAGTACATAACTGGTCTTTTTGGAAACCGAGCCGCTGGCCTTGCCGCCGTTTTGGGTGATCAGGGCTTCGGCCTCGCTGCGGGAAAGACTTTCCAGCGTGCCGGTAACCACAATGGTCATACCGGCCAGTTTGGTGGTTTTTTCTTCACCATGCCAGATCATATTCACGCCGCTGGCTTCCAGACGGGTCAGAAGATCGGCAGTGCCTTCCTTGGCAAAAAATTCGACCACACTTTGGGCCATGATACTGCCGATTCCTTCGATTTCACACAGCTGTTCTATGCAAGCCGCTTTTACCGCGTCCATAGAGCCAAAATGCTCTGCAAGCAGAGCCGCGGCTTTATCGCCAATGTTGCGGATGCCCAAGCCAAACAGAAGTTTATCCAGGTTATTCTGCTTGGATTTTTCGATCGCATTCAACAGATTGGTTGCGCTTTTCTGCTTGAATTTGTCCAGCGTAAGAAGCTGTGCTTTCGTAAGAGAATAGATGTCGGCCGCCGAGTGCACCAGCCCCTTTTCCACCAGCTGGGTACACACCGCCTCGCCCATGCCGTCAATGTCCATGGCGCCGCGGCAGGCAAAGTGGATCAGATTGCGCAGCGACTGGGCCGGACATTCCGGGTTGACGCAGCGCAGAGCGGCTTCGTCCTGCAGATGCACCGCCGGCGAACCACAGGATGGGCAGATATGCGGCATCACATAGGGTTCGGCATCCTCGGCGTGGCGGGTGACCCCAATCACCTCGGGGATAATATCGCCGGCTTTTCGTACCTGAATGGTGTCGCCAATGCGAAGCCCCAGCTGACGGATGAAGTCCTCATTGTGCAGGATCGCACGAGCCACTGTGGTGCCGGCCAGAAATACCGGTTTGAACTGGGCAGTGGGCGTCAGAACACCGGTGCGCCCCACCGATACCTCTACCCCCAGCAACTCGGTTTCTTTTACTTCGGGCGGATATTTGTAGGCGATGGCCCAGCGCGGGAATTTGTTGGTGGAGCCAAGCTGACGGCGCTGATCAAAAGCATTCAGTTTAATGACTGCACCATCCATGTCAAAACTGAGGGTACTGCGTCGATTGCCAATCTCTTCGATCTCGCGGATGGCATCCTCGATGGAATGGAACACCCGATACCGGGGCGACACCGCAAGGCCCAGACTTTTGCAGTAATCCAGACTTTCGGTATGAGAAGACACCTGATGGCCGCGCATCTGCTGGATATTGAACACAAAGATGGACAGCCCGCGCCCGGCAGTGACCGCAGGGTCTTTTTGACGCAGTGAACCGGCCGCTGCGTTGCGGGGGTTCTTGAACGGGGTAACGCCCAGATTTTCCTGTTCGGCCTTCAATTTATCGAACACATCATGGGGCATATACACTTCGCCGCGCACTTCCAGATATTCCGGTGCACCGACAAGGGTTTTGGGTACTGCTTCGATCGCCGTAACATTGGCGGTGACATCATCGCCTACCACACCGTCGCCGCGGGTGGAAGCACGTACCAGCACGCCGTTTTCGTATTCCAAACTGCAGGAAAGACCGTCGATTTTGATCTCGACCACATACTCAGGTTCGATACCGGCATCGCGTACACGGCGGTCGAATTCGCGCAGTTCGTCAAAGCTGAAGGCATCCTGCAGGCTTTCCATCTTGACCGCATGGGTCACCTTGGCAAAACGGCCGCTGGGGGCTTCATTGACCCGCTGGGTGGGCGAAGCAGCCGTAACAATGGCCGGAAACTGCTGTTCCAGCGCTTTCAATTCACGGCTGAGTGCGTCGTATTCAAAATCCTCCAGTTCGGGGGCAGCATCTTCGTAATACAGGCGATTGTTATGCTCGATGATGCGGCGCAGTTCCTCTGCGCGCTGGGCGGCTTGCTGCTGTGTCATATATGCTACGCATCCTTGCTTTGTAAAAATATAGGGCACCGTATTCCGTGCCACAAAAAGTATACCATAAACCGGGGCAAATTACTATTGCGAGATACCGCCGTGATACACCTGCGGCACTCCGCCCACCAGAAGCACCTGCCCCAGAAACTGGTCATTGCTGACACTGACCGAGGTAGAATATCCCGAAAGGGCCACATTCATGTTCATGGAAAACCGAGCGTACAAGGTCAGTTTGACCTGATTGATCCCCGCAGTTTCGATGGTATCGAACACTTCGGTATCCACATAGGATTCCGGTTTGACATGCAGCGCTATGCGCGGGCCGCGCCCTGCCGCCACCTGCACCCCCAGTAAGGTGCCCAACGGAACACTGAGCGGGATGCGATCCATCTCGTTCAGTTTCTGGGTTACAATCTCGCTCAATTCTGCCTGCACTACATTTACTACCTGCGCATCGGCACTGACCATTGCAATGCTGCCGTCCGGATTGTAGACCACATCATACAGCCTGGCATAGTTTTCCGGATGCAGGATGGCGTTTTCATCCGCGGCTTCACTGAATGCATTCATGGCATAGCGGCTGCATTCGTATTCTACAATTTCCAGCAAAATCGGCCGGATGTGCCGCTCGACGGCAAACATCAGATACAAAAGAATGGCAAGTCCCAGCAGACAGTACACCCCGATGCGCCGCAGCCGTCCGGTGCCTTCGATGTGTTCCGCAGGTGAATAACGCAGCACAGCAACTCCCCCTTATAGAACCACTATATTCACCCGTCTGCCGGCCCGACCGCACAAAAAAGAAAAAAGACGCCCCCTTTTGCAAGGAAACGTCTTTTGAAAGCGATGAAATCAGATGGAAATGGTGTTGCAGATATCGATCAGCTGCGGGTCGATATGTTTGCTCATCTCCAGCGCCTCATCTACGTGGTAATCCACCAGCTTGTCGCCCTTCAGGCCGACAATACGGTTGTACTGCCCCTGATCCAGCAAACAGATGGCATGGTATCCCATTTCGGAAGCACTGACACGGTCGCGCAGAGTGGGCGAACCGCCACGCTGTACGTGACCCAGAACAGTGGCACGCGAGTCAATACCGGTACGGGCCTGAATTTCGTTTGCGATCTCCTGCGCATGGCCCACACCTTCGGCAACCACTACGATGAAATGCTTTTTGCCGGTTTTCTGGGTGATGGCGATGCGATCCAGAATATCCTTCTGGAAATCAAAGGGATGCTCGGGCAGCAGCACTGCCACAGCACCGGAGGCAATGGCCACGTTCAACGCAATGTAGCCGGCGTTGCGGCCCATGACCTCAACCACGCTGCAGCGGTCATGGCTCTGGGTGGTATCCCGCAGCTTATCGATCATATCCAGCGCGGTGTTCATAGCGGTGTCGAAACC
>JAFULE010000042.1 GCA_017483235.1 Faecalibacterium sp.
CGATGCGCTGCGCAGCCCGGAATTTGACATTGCGGTTTCGGCCGCTAAAAAAAGCACCTACAGCCGCCTTGCCCAAAACGAAAACGCCCGCATGCTGTATCAGATGGGTGTGTTCGAGCCGGCCAACGCCACCCCGGCGCTGGCATTGCTGGAGATGATGGATTTTGACGGGGTGGAAAAGGTACGTGCCCGTGTGGCCGAAAATGCCGCCCATCATCAGATGATGACCGCGGCTGCCGCACAGGCGGCGCTGCCTGCAGCCCGGATCACCGCCGCTGTGCCAGCCAGCCCCGACGCCGCCGCGCGCCGCGCCATGGGACAGTAAGCGCCAAAGGAGGAAACACAAATGACAACGGTACAAATTAAAACCGCGCCGGTGCAGCTGCCCGGCCTGCCGCAGGAAAGCCAGAGCCTGCGGCTGATCGTGGCGGGCCATGCCTGCTACGGCGAAAAGGGCAAGGATATTGTCTGCGCGGCCGAAAGCATTCTGGTGCAAAGCCTTGCCGCTGCCCTTGCCGGGCTGGACGAGCAGCAGCTGTTCGATCTGGCAGTGGATGGGGTGGCCGGCAGCGGCTGCGTGGCCATTACTGCTCTGCCCACCCCCGCCGGCTTCGAGCGGGTGCGCGGCATGTTCGAAACCGCCTGCACCGGCTTTTGTCTGCTGGCCAAGGCTTACCCGGCCCATGTGCGGGTGCTGCGGGTGTGGCTCGCGGCCGAACAAAACCATCACGAAGGGGAGGAACAACACAGTGCATAATCCCAACTTTTTATTGCTTTCTGCGTTTTGCAGTGCGAAACGCTGGCATACATCCGGCCTGAACCTGCAGCTGTTTGGTGCAGCTTCGGCCGGCGACACTTCCTCGGGCGAGGGGGCGGGCGATGCGCCCGCACCCAACAATGTGCCGCAAGGCACCGATGGGCAGGCCGCCGCTGCCCCGGCCGCATCGGGCGAAGCGTCTTTGCCCGCCGCTGACAGCCCTTCTGCCGAACATGCCAAACAAGCGGAATTTGAACGGCTGATCCGCGGCGAATACAAGGACGAATTTGCCAAACGCACCCAGTCCATTCTGGACAAGCGCTTCCGGCAGGCAAAAGAGCAGCAAACCCAGCTGCAGCAGGCCCAGCGCATCCTGAACGGGCTGGCAACGCAGTACGGTGTGGCCGAAAACGATCTGCCCGCGCTGGAACAGGCGCTGGCGGCACAGGGCAGCCCCCGGCCGGGGCAACCGGCTGAAACAAAAGCCTCGCCTGCCGCCGACGCCGCAGCACGGCAGATCTGTGCCGACTGGCTGCACCAGAGCAGCGAGCTGAAGCAGACCTACCCCGATTTTGACCTGCGCACCGAGCTGCAGGCCCCGGAATTTGCCCGTATGCTGCAAAGCGGCGTTTCGCTTCGCGCCGCCTATCAGGCCTGCCATCTGGACACCATTCTGGGCCAGGCCATGCAGTATGCTGCGGGTAAAGCGGTGGAAGCCGCCACCCTGCGGCTGGCCGACCGGGCCGCCCGCCCTGCCGAAAATGGGGCTTTACCCCGTGCGGCGGCGGTGTTCCGACCGGATGTGAACAAAATGTCCCGCGCCGAGCGGGAACGCATCGAGCGCAGGGCAGCCCGGGGCGAGCAGATCGTGTTCTGACCCCGCCCCCAAAAAACGAAAAGGAGAACTGTATATGAACCATTGCAAGTACAAAATGGCATGGCTGTTTGACCTGCAGCTGTTTGCCGATGCCCTCGATACCACCGAAAGCGCCGGTATGTCGGCCGAAATGCGTACCTTTTACGAAAAGCGGCTGATCGACCAGGCCGAGCCCCGGCTGGTGCACGACCAGTTTGCCGATTTTTACCCCATCCCCCGCCATGGCGGCAAAACCATCCAGTTCCGCAAGTATGACAGCCTGCCCAAAGCTACTACCCCCCTGACCGAGGGCGTGACCCCCGACGGCCAGAATCTGACCGTGTCGGCCATCACCGCCACTCTGGCCCAGTACGGCGGCTGGACCCCCGAAAGCGATCTGCTGAGCATGACCGCCATCGACAACACCATTCTGAACGCCACCAAGGTGCTGGCCAGCCAGGCCGGCCGCACCCTGGATACTGTCACCCGCGATGTGCTGGCCGGCGGCACCAACGTCATCTATGCCCCCGCGGTAGCCGAGGACGGCACCCAGACCGAGGTGACCAGCCGCAAGGACCTGACCGCTGCCTGCAAGCTGACCCCTGAAATTTTCTTCCGTGCAGCAGCCCAGCTGGGTGCCATGAACGCCGACACCATCGGCGATAGCTATGTGGCTATTATCCATCCCTATGCCGCCTATGACCTGAAGACCAACAAGAATTTTCAGGATGTAAGCAAGTACGCCCATCCCGAAGCCATCTTCAACGGTGAGATCGGCAAGCTGGGCAACATCCGCTTTGTGGAAACCAGCGAGGCCAAGATCTGGAAGGACGACACCTGCCCCGAGGGCATGGCAGTGTTCGGCACTCTGGTGCTGGGCGCCCACGCCTACGGCGTGACCGAGCTGGAGGGCGGTGGCCTTGAGCACATCGTCAAGCAGCTGGGTTACGGCGACGACCCCCTGAACCAGCGCGCTTCCATCGGCTGGAAGGGCCTGAAGGCCGCCGAGCGTCTGGTGGAGCAGTATATGGTGCGCATCGAAAGCCTGTCCAGTTATTCCGCCACTGCAGCCGCCAACTAAGGCTGTAAAACAGGGCGGGTGGGTGGGGAAATACAACAAAAAAGGAGAGACAAGCTATGGCAGCAAAAAAGAACGACAAGCAGATGGTCAAGATCCGTCTGTTCAAGGATAACGAGCGCTATAAGGGCGATGTGTTCGTCAGCGTCAATGGCCGCAACTACCAGATCAAGCGCGGCGAAGAGGTGCTGGTGCCCGCCGAGGTGGCCGAAGTGCTGGAGCATTCCGCCACCCAGGACGAGCTGACCGCCCGCCGCATCGAGGCTGCTGCAGCCCGTGCGCTGCAGTAAGAACGGCGATACCGCAAAAAAGGGGGAGTGACCATGACCATTCGACAAGCCATTGACAAGGCCGATGCACTGCGCCCCAATGGCATCGACCGGCCCACCAAGGTGCTGTGGCTGCGCGTGCTGGATGGCCAGCTGCGCCGCGAGGTGGTGGCCCTGCACGAGGGTGAGGCAGAAGGTGGTGCTGACCTTGCCCATAACGAAGAACAGCCCCTGCTGGCCGCCCAGCCGGACAGCATGCTGTATCTGTACTGGCTGATGGCCCAGATTGATCTGGCTGAGGGCGAGGTGGTGCGCTACACCAACAGCATGCAGCTGTACAACACCGCACTGGCCGGCTTTGCGGCCTGGTACAAGGCCTGCCACAAGCCGCTGCCCCGCGGGCAGTTCCGGCTGTAAGGGGGTGGCAGAATGCAGTTGCCAGTTTTGCGCAGCATCAGCCACAGCCAGACGGCGGTCACCACCTTTGGAGGTTACAACGCCACCGAAAGCTGTGCCGAGGGCGAGTTTGCCCATCAGAAAAATCTGTCGGCCCGCTGCTGGCCCGCTCTTGCGCCCCGGCTGCCCCGCCGGTTGTTGACCAGTCTGGAAAAGCCGCACGGTCTGTACGCCAAAAACGGCCTGATCTGGGTGGATGGCGAAACACTGTACTACAACGGCGCGGCGGTGGGCACGGTGGCCGACAGCGACAAAACCTTCTGCGGCATCGGCAGCCGGGTGCTGATCTGGCCCGACAAGCTGATGCTGGACACCGCTGACAGTACCCTCAAACCGCTGGGGGCGGTGTGGCAGGCCACCGGGCAGGTGCGGTTTGCCCCCGCCCGCCCCGACGGCACCGAATATACGGTGGCCTTTACCGGCCCCGAAACGCCCGAAAGCCCGGCCAACGGTGATTACTGGCTGGACACCTCGGGCGAAAGCGATGTGCTGCGGGTGTATTCGGCCGCCGGCGAAAGCTGGGCCGCTGTGTCAGCACCCTATGTGCGCATTGCCTCGCCGGGTATCGGGCAGCAGTTTGTCCTGTACGATACGGTCACCATCAGCGGCATCAGCAATGCGGTGCTGGGCAACTGCGCCGACGATCTGAACGCCGACTGTGTGGTGTGGGGCAGGGGGGATGACTACCTTCTGGTCACCGGTCTTGTGCAGAAGGCGGCGGTGCAGCAGCCGGAACAGGGCGAGATCCGGGTTGAGCGACGCATCCCCGACCTTGATTTTCTGACCGAGTGCGACAACCGGGTGTGGGGTGTGGCAAAAAACGGCCACGAGATTCTGGCCTGTAAGCTGGGCGACCCCACCAACTGGTACAGCTACATGGGCACCGCAGCCGACTCGTATGCGGTGTCGGTGGGCAGCGACGGCGCCTTTACCGGCGCGGCCACCTGCATGGGGTATGTGCTGCTGTTCAAGCAGAGCCTGATGCACCGGGTGTACGGCTCAAAGCCCGAAAATTTTCAGGTGGTCACGGTGCCCTGCCCGGGGGTGAAGGACGGCTGCGCGGGCAGCCTGGCCAATGTGGATTCCACCTTGTACTACTGGTCCGATCAGGGGGTAATGGCCTGCGACGGCGGCCTGCCCGAACCGGTGGGCAAGGCGCTGGGCAGCACCCCGGCTGGGGCTGCCGCAGCGGGCGGCGGCAACGGGCTTTACTATCTTGCGCTGCAGCGGGCAGACGGGCGGCATCTGTTCTGTCTGGACACGGCACGGAGGCTGTGGCACCGGCAGGATGACATTGCCGCCCGCTGGTTTGCCCAAAATGGCGCCGACACCCTGTTTCTGACCGAAGACGGCCAGCTGTGGGTTGCCGGCAGTGAAACCGCCGCCGCCCTGGGCGGCGAAGAAGAAGCTGCCTTTGACTGGCTGGCCGAAACCGGCGATCTGGAGCTGCGCACCATGAACCATAAATTTGTCACCCGGCTGCAGCTGCGCCTTACCATGCAGGCAGGCGCAGCAGTGCGGCTGGCGGTGCAGTACGATTCGGACGGGGTGTGGCGGCCCGCCGGCACCCTGACCGCTGCGGCCCGCCGCGATGCGGTGATCCCGCTGCTGCCCCGCCGCTGCAATCATCTGCGGCTGCGCATTATCGGCCGCGGGCAGGTGACGGTGCACGCACTGGCCCGTGTGTTTGCGAAAGGAAGTGAGCTGTAAATGGCGGATCTTGCCTCCATTCGACTGCCCACCGACCTTTCGGCGGTGCAGGGCAGCGGCGAGATGAAAAAGCTGAAAAGCTATCTGTACCAGCTGACCGAGCAGCTGCGGTATGTGCTGGCCAATCTGGACAGCGACAACATGAGCCCCGCCTACAATCAGGCTGCGGCGGCCCAGCAGCTGCGAATCACCCGGCTGACCGAGGCGCAGAAGGCCGATTTTGACGCCCTGCGCCGAAAAATCACCGCCAGTGCCAACCAGATCGCCCACGACTACACCGCCGCCCTGCAAACCGAAACCGACCGCATCCACGCGCAGGTCACCGAGGAATACACCGCCCACAGTGCCGATCTGCAGGCCAGTCTGCAAAGCCTTGTGCACAGCAGCCTGACCCAGACCAGCCGGGAACTGAAGCTGTCGCTGACCCAGCTGAGCCAACTGGCACAGCAGACCGCGCAGGCGGTGGAAACGCTGGACAGCCACACCCAAACCTGGTTCCGCTTTACCGCGCAGGGGCTGGAGATCGGCAAGCAGGAAAACGGCGAGGCAAAACCCTATACCATGCGCATCGACGACCAGCGGCTCAGCTTTCTGCGCTACGGGGTTACGGTGGCGTATTTTCAATACAACCGGCTGTATGTCACGGCGGTAGAGGCTGCTGACCGGGTGTCCATCGGCGGCAGCACCGACGAGGGCTTTTACGACTTTATCACCACGGCCACCGGCCTTGGCATCAAATGGAGGGCGAACTGATGGCATTCAACTTCTCCCTCGGCTTTGCCGAGGACTATTTCTGCATCGACGGCAATGCCGCGCTGTATCTGGTGGCAAAAAGCGAGGATGCCGCCAGCGATATCACCCTGTACCGGTTCAGCATCACCCTTACCAGCACCAACGGGGTGTACAGCCAAAGCTTTTCGGCCGATATGCCGCAGGGCGAAACCGAACTATCCATCCCCTTTGTGCCCCCGCTGGAATGGGCCGACGACTTTGCGGTCAATCTGGGCGACCTTACCCATGAGGATGCCTGCGGCAGTTTCAACGCGGTGATGACGGTGGATTACACCGGCTATGCGGGCACCAAGGTGTTCACCCACACCTTCACCGGCTATACTGCCCGGCTGAGCGCAACGGTGAACGCAGACCTGCTGCCCGCGGTGGGCGCGCTGGAAGTGACGGCTGTGGATGGTAAGGTACCGGCCGAATGGGGCTTGTGGGTGCAGGGCATCTCCACCGCACGGGTAAGCTGCCCGCAGGCAGCCGGCATTGCGGGCAGCAGCATTGTGGCCTGTTACTTTGGCAATTCCGGTGCGGCGCAGGGCGAGCGGTATGCCGATTTCAGTCTGAATGAAAGCGGCAGTGTGACCATCCCGGTCACCGTGGAGGATAGCCGGCTGCGCCGTGCCACCACTGACCTGCTGCTGACCGTGCAGCCCTACACCGCGCCGGCCCTGACCGGCATTTCCAGCCGCCGGAGTGACGAAACCGGAGCCGAAGCCGAAGAGGGCAGCTGCTTTTTTGCCCAGTGCACCCCGACAGGCAGTGTGCTGGGCGGGAAAAATCCCCTTACCGTCACCTGCGCATGGAAAGCAGTGACCGAAACCGCCTACGGCACACCGGTGGATCTGATCGTGCCCGAAGACGGCCCGCTGCTTGCGGCCGGGCTGCAGCCGGGCACCAGCTACGATGTGCGGTATACCATTTCAGATGCGTTTTATACGGTGGATTACTACGACTATCTGTCCAGCGCGGCCTTTTTGCTGCACTTTCTCAA
>JAFULE010000004.1 GCA_017483235.1 Faecalibacterium sp.
AAGTTATCCGTTATACTGGATATGCGAGAGAACCATTTAGGGTATAAGGAAACGATGCGGAAATATTTTCCTGAAACAGAAGCGAAGAATTACAAATTTATACAAAAGTGGGAGCGCATATACCTTGAAGAAGGAGCTGAAGGCCTAATGAGGGAAAGGCGAGGCCGAGCAAGTTCGGCAGAGGGCATCAGAAAAGGGCGTCCACCTAAGCTGGACAAGAAGATCGAAGAAGACCTTATCGCAGAGAACCAGCGTCTTAGTACCGATTGGCGTTGTCAATAATCTTCCTGTTGCTCCACGTCGCCTTGCTTGCCGCGCTCCTGCCAAACCCGGCCACACCGGTTCTTGAACTGTCTGCCTTGCCGCCGGTATCGCGGATGAACTGCTGCAGCTGCTGGTGTGCCGCCTTCAGCTGCACCGCACTGCGGGAAGCGTCCAAACCGGCTTCGCTTTCGGCCAGATACTTCCGCTTTGCGCTGCGCACCTTGCGTTCCAGCGCGCGCTGCATCTGGTTGATCTCGTACCGGGTGTGCAGCTTGCCGTTGTAAGGCACGTTGGTCTCGTTCATGGCGGCCAGCTGCTCGTCGGTGTAGTTGCGCTTCGAGATGCCGGGCCAGAACGGGTGGAAGCCGTGCCGGCAGCAATTTTTGATTGTCCCATTGTTTCCGCGCCCGAAATCGGGTACAATCAAAGGGAAGATTTTTAGCAGGAAAGGGGCTTTTGTTTTATGAAGATTCTGTTCATCGGCGGCACCGGCACCATCAGCAATTCGGTGTCCGAGCTGCTGCTGGCCCAGGGGCACGAGCTGTGGCTGATCAACCGCGGCAACAACCGCACCCCGCAGGGGGCACATGCCATTGTAGCCGATATCAACAACGAAGCCGATGTGCTGCAAAAGCTGCAGGGGATGCAGTTTGATGTGGTGGCCGATTTCATTGCCTACGGCCCGGTGCAGCTGCAGCGTGACTATCGCCTGTTCAAGAGCCGTACCCGGCAGTTTGTGTATATCAGCAGTGCCTCGGCGTACCAGAAGCCGGCAGCCAACTGGTTGATGACCGAAAGCACCCCGCTGTACAACCCTTACTGGAAGTATTCGCAGGATAAGATTGCCGGCGAAGAGCTGCTGATGAAATGGTACCGCGAAGAGGGCTTTCCGGTTACCATTGTGCGGCCCAGCCACACCTATGACTGCCGCAAGGCCCCGCTGGGGGTTACCGGCGCCAAGGGCAGCTATCAGGTGCTGAAGCGAATGAAAGAGGGCAAGCCGGTCATTATTCAGGGCGACGGCACTTCGCTGTGGACCCTGACCCACAGCCGCGATTTTGCCAAGGGCTTTGTGGGGCTGCTGGGCAACGCACACGCCATTGGCGAGGTGGTGCAGATCACCGGCGACGAGGCTTTGACCTGGAACCAGATCTACCAGATCATTGCCGATGTAATGGGCGTGCCGCTGAAGGCGGTGCATGTGCCCAGCGATCTGCTGGAAGCCTCCACTCCGGCAGGCAACAACGGCTGGCTTTACGGCGACAAGGCCAACTGCGCCTTGTTTGACAACACCAAAATCAAGCGTCTGGTGCCCGGTTTTACCGCTACCATCCGGTTCGATCAGGGCATCCGCGAAACCATCGAGCATGTGTTCAGTCACCCCGAATGTCAGATCGAAGACCCTCAGATGGACGCTTGGTTCGACCGGGTGATCGCAGCCCAGACCGCCGCCATCGAAGCGGTGCGGCAGGCAAAATAAAAAGCCGCCCGCTGTTGCGGGCGGCGGGAAATCGGCTTTGAAAAACGGTCAGTTCAGCTTTTCAAAGCTCTGGCAGTAGTGCGGCTCTTCCACCGTCTGGGCGGCACCGAAGGTCTTTTCGGTCACCTTGATCTGGGGCAGGTCGCACTTGCAGCCCGCAACGTTGTACTTGCAGGCGCGCACATCACACATTACACCGGTATTTTCCATAGCTGTCAATCCTCCTTTGCTGTGGTACACACAGTATGGCCGACTATACAGGCATTGATGCAGCGCCACCCAATTTACCAGAAAAATACCCCGGCACAGCCTTGCGGGCTGCGCCGGGGTTCTTTTGTTGATGGTTCAGTGCTGGATAAAACCGCCCAGCTCCTGCTCGTCGGTGTAGCCCAAAGCAAAGGCTTTGGCCCGCATGGCGGCGTACAGTTCAGCCATGGTGGCTTCGTAGTATGGCGAAACGAACAGGGCCGAAATGCCAAAGGTTACCAGCGAAAGCATGTTCCAGCCAAAGAAGGAGCATTCCAGAATGAAGATATTCCACTTTTCGCCGTCGGTCATCAGGGTGGAAAGCTGTTGGGCCCGGGCCGGCTCCATGTCGGGGTTTTCGGCCAGCAGATAGCCTACAAAATAGAATTCGTATGCCTTGATGATACCCGGAACAATAAAACAAAGGCAGTACAGAACAATTTTCAGGTTTGTAAAGAACATGGCCTTTACAATGTTCCAGTAGCTGCCATGAAAGCCGGAAAACAGGGTATCGAAAGGGGCATCGCCCAATCGGTTCTCCATCATGTACCGTTTCCAGCCCACCTGCAGTACGTTGGCACCTAAAATGCCCCAGCCCAGCGCCACCAGTGCAATGACAATGGCCAGAATGGCAACGATCACTGCGGCAAGTCCAGCCAGAAAGCCGCCGCCCTCGGCGACGATCTCTTCGGTGACCTTTTCGCCGTTGTTATAGGCACCGGTCAGCACGCCGGCGGCAAGGCAGACCAGAAAGGTGCGCCAGTAATTGTGCTGCAGCACACGTTTGGCATTGGTTTTCAAAAGTTCGCGGGTCCACATAACCTTATCCCTCCTGTTTGTTTTTGTCCAAAGCCTTGAACTGAGCCAGAATGGCCGGGTCCTTCAGTTTGATCACCTTGCCGTTCAGATACGCAAGGGTGTTTTCGGCCGGAATGTCGCTGAATGCTACCCGCACCGCGCACAGTGCTTGGGTGGGGGTATTGGTTTGGGCGTTCATCTTGCGGTTGCCGTACTTAATGTCGCCCAGCACCGGCCGGCCCAGATAGGCCAGATGGGCGCGGATCTGATGGGTACGGCCGGTCACAAGGCCGATGCGGCACAACGCAAAGGGGCCGATCACCTGCTGTACATCCACATCGGTGATGATCTGTTTGTGCTTGCCGGCCTGATCGGGGTTGGCATGGATGCTCACCTTGTTTTTGGTCTCGTCATGCTCCCACCATGCGGTGAACCGCCCGCTTTTCGGGATGCCCACCGTAATGGTGTAGTAGTCCTTTTTCATCCGGTCGGTGCGGATGATCTCGTTCATGTCCCGCAGGGCCGCATAGCTTTTGGCAGCGATCACCAGCCCCTCGGTGCCGCGGTCCAGCCGGTTGCACACGCCGGGCTTAAAGCGGTTTTCACCGCTGGGGTCATACTCGCCCTTTTCGGTCAGATAGGCGGTAAAGGCGTCCACCAGATTGGCATCGCCGGTGCGGTCGCTGTGGCACAGCAGGTGTGCCGGTTTATACAGTACCGCAATATTTTCGTCCTCGTAAATCACCGTTACTTTGGGCTGCTTGGGCACCGGCTTTTTGGGCTTGGGGGCAGGGGCAGCGGCTTTTTCCGGGAAAAACTCGTCGTTGATGTACAGCTCGATCACATCACCCTGATGCAGCCGGTCTTCGGCGGCGGCTCGTTTGCCGTTTACCTTAATGCGTTTATTGCGAAAGCTTTTGTGCAGCAGGCTGGTGGGCAGGTCTTTGGTCACGCTTTGCACAAAGCGGGACAGGCGCACCCCTTCGTCGTTGGCCGATGCGGTAAATTTTTTCATCTGATGGCTCGCTTTCGTTGGAATTGATGTAAGTATATCCCATTCCAAACCCTGCGTAAAGTGGTTTTGGGCAAAATGGGCGGGCTGCACTACTTCCTTTTCGCTGGGGGATAGGGTATAATAAATTTTAATGTAGCCGTTCATAACCGGCTGAAAGGAGGGAGAATATGGCAGAGAGCAAAAAGGAAAAAGCCGAAAGCTTGCTGCATCAGGATCACCGCGAGCGGATGCGCCGCCGGGTCGAGCGCTACGGCCTTGAAAGTCTGGAAGAGCACGAAGCGCTGGAATATCTGCTGTATTTTGCCATCCCACGCCGGGATACCAACCCCATTGCCCACGCATTGCTGAACCGGTTCGGCAGTTTTGCCGCTGTGCTGGAGGCGGCCGAAGAGGAACTGCTTACGGTGGAGGGCGTTGGCCCTTCCACTGCCCGGTTTCTGCATGCCATCCAGGCCATCGACCGGTATTATGTGGCCAGCCGCTCCAGGTGCGCCGCCGGTTTGAAACCACCGCCGATCTGGGTAATTTCTGCATTCCGCTGTTCCGCGGCAAGCACCGGGAATGTATGGTGATGATCGCGCTGGACGAGCGCCGGCGCTACCTGCGTACCGTCTGGCTGGAAAGCGGCACAGTGGGCAGCGTGGATGTAACGGTGGGCAAAATTGCGGCCGAAGCGGTATCGGCCGGTGCATCGGTGGTAGTGCTGGCCCACAATCATCCCGGCGGCACGGTCATAGCCTCCAAGCAGGATATTCTTTCCACTGCGGCGGTGGTGCAGGCGCTGCGCATTCTGGGCATCCTGGTGCAGGATCACATCATTGTGGCCGGCGAAGAATACCTTTCGCTGCGGGATACCGGCCGTATGCCCTATTACGACCCCATCCGGGGCACCATCCAATACAACAGCTGAACGACTGCCTGCAAAGGAGAAATACCATGACCGAGGTAGTGGCAGCCCTGATCTGGCAGCAGGGCAGATTTCTGGCCTGCCAGCGCCCGGCTCACAAAGCCCGCGGCTTGCTGTGGGAGTTTGTGGGCGGCAAGGTGGAACCGGGCGAGACCCGGCAGCAGGCGCTGGTACGGGAATGCAAAGAGGAACTGGGCATCACCGTTCATCCCAGCGACATCGCCCGCGAGGTGACCCACCGGTATCCCGACCTGACCGTGCATCTCACCTTATTCTATGCTTCGATCGTGGAGGGCGAGCCCCGGCGGCTGGAGCACAATGACATCCGCTGGCTGACGGTAGACGAGGTGGATGACTACGATTTCTGCCCGGCCGACCGGGAGATCATCGCCATGCTCAAACGGCTGCACGGGCCGGATGATCCGCTGCAGCAGCAATTGTTTGCCCTGCAGGATGCAGAATATCGGGCCTTTCACAGCCGGCTGATGCCCACCGTAGACCCCGCACTGGTGATCGGGGTGCGCACCCCGGTGTTGCGTGCCTTTGCCCGGCAGTTTGCCAAAACCCCGCAGGCCGAAGAATTTCTGCACACGCTGCCCCACAAATATTACGAAGAAAACAACCTGCATGGCATGCTGCTTTCGGCTCAAACCGACCCGGGCGCAGCCATTGCCGCGCTGGACGAATTTTTGCCCTATGTGAACAACTGGGCCACCTGCGACCTGATCGCACCGGCGGCCTTTCGCCGCTGCCCGCCCCAGCTGCTGCCGGCCATCCGCCGCTGGCTGGCCGGCGACCACCCCTATACCGTGCGGTTTGGCATGGGTATGCTGCTGCGCTTTTATCTGGATGAAAGCTTTCAGCCAGAGTATCTGCAGTGGGTGGCGGCCGTGCAAAGCGAAGAATATTACGTAAAAATGATGCAGGCGTGGTATTTTGCCGAAGCGCTGGCAAAGCAGCCTGCGGCGGCATTGCCGTATCTGCAGCAGAACCGCCTGCCCCGATGGGGGCACAACAAAGCCATCCAGAAAGCAATCGAAAGCCGACGCATCAGCCCCGCGCAAAAAGCCCAGCTGCGCAGTTTAAAACGCAAATGATCAAAGCACAGCCGCCCACCGGAACACTTCCCGGCGGGCGGCTTTTTTACAATCAGAACGGATAACTGGGATTGAAGGCGTAGAAGTTGCGGCGGTCAAGGCTGTCTTTCAGGTTTTCCAGCGCTTCGCCGAACCGCTGGAAATGCACGATCTCGCGCTGGCGCAGAAAGCGGATTACATCCACCACATCCGGGTCATCCACCAGCTGCAGAATGTTGTCATAGGTGGTGCGGGCCTTCTGCTCGGCAGCCATATCCTCGTGCAGATCGGTGATCGCATCGCCCTTGCTGGCAAACTGGTTGGCGTTAAAGGGCACGCCGCCTGCTGCCTGCGGCCAGATGCCGACCGTGTGATCCACAAAATAGGCATCGTAACCCTGTGCCTTGATCTCATCGGGGCTCAGGTTGCGGGTCAGCTGATACACCAGTGCGCCCACCATTTCCATGTGGGCCATTTCTTCGGTGCCGATGTCGGTCAGAAGACCAGCCAGCTGCCGGCTGGGGGCGGTGTAGCGCTGGCTCAGATAGCGCAGGCTGGCGCCGATCTCACCGTCCGGGCCGCCGTACTGGCTCATGATCACCTTGGCGGCGCGGGCATCGGGCGTCTTGATCTGAAACGGATATTGCAGGCGTTTTTCGTATACCCACATAGCTCATTCCTCCAGTTCCCAGGGCCAGGGCGTGCAGGTCCAGTCCCATTCATCGTTCTGGCCGGCGTCCAGCGCGTTTACTGCGTAGGGCAGGGCCTGTTTTGCCTGTGCGGCCTGCCGTGCCGCGGCGCGGTAAGCATCCAGCGCGGCCTGCTCGCCGGGGTGGGTGTCCAGAAACAGCCGCAGCTCGTCGGCGTAAAAGGCTGCCTGGGTAAGGTTGCGCAGCGCTTGATTCATACAAAGTCTCCTCCTTTCTGGTTGGCACAGGGGCACCAAGGCTTTTCCAGCTCCATAAACATGGTGCCGTGCTGCAGCGCCAGCTGCATGGGGTACAGCCGGCGATACTCCTGCATGGGAATGTTGCCAATGGCAAGGTCCATCATGACGGTTCCTCCTTTCCGGGGCAGTGGCCCCTTGATTCAGCCTATGCACGGCGGGCTGCGGCTGCCAGCCACGCCGACAGCGATTGCACCCCGGCGCGGAATGTGTTACAGTAAAAACAGCATGTGCGGCACCCGGATGCTGCGCTGGAGGAAAAGGGGAAATAACCATGCAAACCACTGCCGAATATAAGGCGCTGCAGGCCATTGCGGCCGAACTGCAGGCGCTGCCCGGGCATCTGGGCTTTTATTATAAAAACCTTGTCACCGGGCTGGAATACGGCATCAACGCTGACGAGGCCTTTCTGGCGGCCAGCGTGATCAAGCTGCCGCTGTATCTGTACATTCTGCAGCAGACTGCACAGGGAACCATGAGTATGGATGAGGTGCTGACGGTGGAAGAAGGGGACAAGGTGCCCATCTGCGGGGCACTCACCCTGTTTACCGGGCCGGTAAGCGCCGACCTGCGCACCCTGTGCCGGCTGATGATCTCGCTCAGCGACAACACGGCCACCAACAAGTTGATCGACCGCTGCGGTCTGCCCGCGCTGGCCGAAGGCTTTGCCGCCATGGGGCTGCGGCAAACGGTGCTGCGCCGCAAGCTGTTCGACCGGGCGGCCTCGGCTGCCGGGGTGCAGAACACCATCAGCCCCCGCGAAATGGGCCTTCTGCTGCAGCAGCTTCACCGCGAAGAATTTGTTTCCCCGGCGGTCTGCCGCGAAGCGCTGGATACCCTGCTTTTGCAGCAGGTGGATCACAAGCTGAACGGCAAGCTGTGCGGCGCAGTGCCGGTGGCCCACAAAACCGGCGAGGACGATAACCTGAGCAACGACGTGGGCATTGTGTATGCGCCCCAGCCTTTTGTTATCTGCTTTGCCGGCCACGACACCGATGTGTACCGGTGGGAGGATCTGATGCGCCGCAGCACATACGAGTTATACCGGGTACAGCAGGAAGTATAAAAAGAACAACCCCCACACAGCACCATACAGGTGCTGTGTGGGGGTTGTTTTCGGTTTTAAGGATCAGTCTGCGACGGCTTTAT
>JAFULE010000043.1 GCA_017483235.1 Faecalibacterium sp.
ATCCCGCGAGCCGTCGTCCACCAGAATCAGCTCAAATTCCACCGGATATGCCGCCTGCATCTTCTGCCGCAGGGCATCAAATGCCTTGTAATATAATGGTAAAGCCTCCTGCTCGTTGTAGCAGGGCACCACGATTGAAATCAGTTCCTGTTTCATTGCAGTTCCTCGTCTTTTGCAGGCAAATGTATTTCTATACGTTAGTATAAAAAAACCACCGCCGAAAATCAACCGCCGGGCAACACAAAACAAGGCGCGCCCCGTTTTATACGGGGCGCGCCGCTGTGTTTTGGTATTACACCGCCTTGGCCACCGCGTTGCCGCCGGCAGCCTTTACGCCGTCCAGCCGGGCGGCACAGGCCTTGTACAGGGTATCGGTGTCGGTGCAGCCGGGCTCGTTCAAACCGGCGCAGGCCATCGACAGAGTAAACGGAATGCGGCACAGCATGCCGTGGGTGATGGTACACACCAGATTCATCTTTTCGTACACAAAACGCATCTGGCTTTCCAAATCGATCTCCTCGGCGCCGAAGCAGACGATGGCAAACCGGTTTTCGTCCAGGCGGCACACCACCTTTTCGTCCCCTTCGTCGTAATAGCGCTTCCAGAGGTTGGCCACATAGCACACCACCTGGCCCATATCGGCTTCGTCGTACTGCTGCTTCAGCTGCTCATAGCCGTCGATCTCCAGCAGAGCCATGGCCGCCGGCCGCCCCGCCGGGGCACAAGCGTTCAGCTTGGCGCAGATGCGATCGTTCCAGAAAGACAGGTTGTAGGTGCCGGTGAGAAGATCGCGCACCAGTTCATCGTGATAAATGCGCATCTCGCGCACCGAAGCGCCGGCTTCGGCCGCGTCGGCCAGCACACCGCTCAGCCGCAGCACACAGGGTTTGCCGTCTACCCGCAGGCCACGGGTGATAACAGCACACAGATCGTCCAGACTGCGCTCGTACTGCACCCGCAGGCCGGGGTGTTCTTCCTGTCCGTCGGACAGTTCTGCCAGCTCCACCTGCTCAAACAATTCGCTCAGGGCAGGCAGCAGGGCCTGCAGTTCCTGCGCATGAAAATCCTTTTTCATCTTCTCTCCCTCAGGCGCGAGCCGTACAGCCCGCGGATCGCTGCCGCCCTGCCACATTGCAGGGCAGCATGCTTCATACTTATGCCTCGGCCTTTTCTTCCTTCTTGGGGGCCACCGGAACACGGCAGTAGGTTTCGCACTCGGTGTAGATGGCCTTGGCCAGCTTGGCCGAATCGAAGCCCTTGGCGGCACGCCATGCCCAGTTGCCGCCCAGACGACCCGGGGTGTTCAGGTGTGCTTCGGCACCGCAGCCCAGCCAGTCGTACATGGGGATGATGGCCCAATCGGAGGCGGTGGCCAGCGCAGCGCGGATGATGGCCTCGCGGGCGTTGTCGCCCTTGCCCAGATGCAGGTAGCGCTTGACATTGGCCAGGGTCTTTTTGTCGGCGGTATCCAGCCAGTCCTGCAGGGTGGTGTTGTCGTGGGTACCGGGGTACACCACAAAGTTCTTGTAGCAGTTGTGGGGCAGATACTCGCTGTCGTAGCTGTCGAAGGCAAACTGCAGCACCTTCATGCCGGGGAAGCCGCTGTCCTTCAGCAGCACACGCACGCTGTCGAACAGCTCGCCCAGATCCTCGGCCACGATGGGCAGCTTGCCCAGTGAAGCTTCCAGAGCGTTAAACAGCTTCATGCCGGGGCCCTGTTCCCACTTGCCGGTACGGGCGGTGGGGGCACCGGCCGGGATGGCCCAGTAGGTGTCGAAGCCGCGGAAATGGTCAATACGCAGCATGTCGTACACTTCCAGCGCGCTGCGCACGCGGCTGATCCACCAGGCATAACCGGTAGCCTCGTGATAGCTCCAGTCATAGACCGGGTTGCCCCACAGCTGGCCGTCGGCCGCGAACATATCCGGCGGGCAGCCGGCCACGCGGGCAAAGTCGCCCTTTTCGTCCAGTTCAAACAGCTTGCCGCCGGTCCAGGCGTCCACCGAGTCGGCCGAAACATAGATGGGCACGTCGCCCATGATCTTGATGCCCTTGGCGTTGGCATAGGCCTTCAGCTCGCCCCACTGCTGGCCGAACTTGAACTGGATGAACTGCCAGAACAGCACCTCGTCGGCGTTTTCGTCGGCAAACTGTTTCAACGCATCGGCCTCACGCAGCTTCAGCTCGGCGGGCCACTGGTTCCAGGGCTGCATACCGTAGGCCGCCTTGATGGCCATGTACATGGCGTAGTCGGGCAGCCAGTGCTGGTTTTTCAGCACATAGGCGTAATATTCATCGGGCAGGTACTGCTCGCAGCCGTTCTTATTCGCGCACTGGGCCTTCCAGTTGGCAAACGCCTTGCGCAGCAGGGCAAACCGTGCATTGTAGATGGCACCGTAATCGATCTGGGTCTCATCATTGCCCCAGAACACGCCCTTCAGGTCGGCGGCCTTCAGCAGGCCCTCCTTCTTCAGCGCTTCCAGACTGATAAAATACGGGTTGCCCGCAAAGGCCGAGCAGCTCTGGTAGGGGCTGTCGCCGTAGCCGGTGGGGCTGAGGGGCAGAATCTGCCAGATGGTCTGGCCTGCTTTGGCCAGAAAATCAACAAAATGGTACGCGTCGCTGCCAAAGCAGCCAATGCCGCCCGGGCCGGGCAGGCTGGAGATCGGCATCAAAATTCCGCATTCACGCATGGTATGTATTCCCCCATTATTCGGATGCAGCCGGATGGTCCGGCCGCTGATAAATTTGATTATAGCACTGTTTGGCAGGAATGTCATTGAAAATCCGAAAAAAGGAGACACGCCGCAGATATTTTTTTGGCCCTTTTCGCGCCGTGCAAATCGTGATATACTGGCACAGATACGAGATAAAGCGAGGTTTTTGCATGGCCGCCACCCAAAAACTGTATTACGAGCAGCCCCTTGCCCGCAGCTTTACCGCCCGGGTATGTGAGGTGGACCCCGCCCGCGCCCGCGTGGCGCTGGATGCCACCGCCTTTTACCCCGAGGGGGGCGGCCAGCCCGCTGATCGGGGTGTGCTGCATTTTGCCGGCGCCGATGCCGCCGTGCTGGATGTGCACGAGCAGGCCGGGGTGATCTGGCACCAGCTGGACACCCTGCCCCCCAACGCCGCTGCAGGTGACAAAGTACAGGGCGAGGTGGACTGGGCCCGCCGGCTGGACCACATGCAGCAGCACACCGGCGAGCATATCCTTTCGGGCACCCTGCACCGGCTGTTCGGGGCCGAAAACGTGGGCTTTCACATCGGCACCGAGGCGGTGCGGATGGACACCGATATCCCCCTTAGCTGGCAGCAGCTGCAGCTGGCCGAGCAGCAGGCCAACGCGGTGATTTGGGCCGACGCGCCGGTGAACATCAGCTGGCCCGAGCCGGCCGCCCTTGCCGCTTTGACCTACCGCAGCAAAAAAGAGCTGGAAGGCCCGGTGCGGATCGTGGAAATTCCCGGCGGCGACTGCTGCGCCTGCTGCGGCACCCATCTGGCCCACGCCGGACAGGTGGGCATGATCAAAATTCTGACCGCCGAGCACTACAAGGGCGGCATGCGGCTGAGTGTAGTATGCGGCGGCCGCGCCCTGCAGGAATACGAGGCCATGCGCAGCCGCCAGCAGACCATTGGCGCTTTGCTGAGTGCCAAACCGGAAGAAACCGCCCACGCGGTGCAGCGGCTGTCCGACGAAAAGGCCGCGCTGGATTACAATTATTACGGGCTGTGTCAGCAGCTGTTTGAACAGCTGGCCGCGCAGGCCGCCCAAACCCCCAACACCCCCGCAATTTACACCCTGCCCGGGCTGAGCCCCGCCTGGCTGGCAAGGCTGGCCAACCGGCTGGCCGCCGCGGTGCCCAACGTGGTGTGTGCCGCGCTGAGCGAAACCGACCGGGGCACCGGCTACTGCATTGCCAGTGCCGCGCAGGATGTGCGCCCCCTGATCAAAGCCCTGAATGCTGCAGGGACCGGCCGGGGCGGCGGCAAGCCCGGCAGCTGCCAGGGCAGCTGTGCCGGGGCAAGCCCGCAGCAGGTGGAGGAATTTTTGCGGCAGACGCTGCAGAGCTGACCGCCGGTAAACATTCCCGTGTGACCCCACCCATGAAGTAATCGAGATAACATACGGCACCGCAAAGTATCTGCGGTGCGATCAAAAAGTTTTTTTCGCTTCCTTTTTGTTCACAAAAAGGAAGAAAAAGAGAGGTACCAACTATGAGAATGCGCTTCAAACCCTACGCCCGGCCCGAGCTGCTGGCCTGCGACCATCACGCCCACGACCCCTTTGCCAACCGCGGCAGCTGGCACGCCCAGTTTGCCCGGCCTGAACAGCCCATGATGCTGGAGCTGGGCTGCGGCAAGGGCGGCTTTTTGAGCAAGCTGGCCTGTGCCCATCCTGAAAACAACTATCTGGGCATCGACATCACCGACAAGGTGCTGATTCTGGCCAAACGTAAGATCGACGCCGAATACGCTGCTGCCGGCCGCCCCATCGACAATGTCAAGATCATGAGCGCTGACATCGAGCGCATCAGCAAGGTATTCAGCCCCGAAGATACGGTGCAGCGCATCTACATCAACTTCTGCAATCCCTGGAGCAAGAACGCCGGCAGCAACAAGCACCGGCTGACCTACCCCCGCCAGCTGATCCAGTACCGGGAATTTCTGGTGGACGGCGGCGAGATCTACTTCAAAACTGATGACGACGATCTGTTCCGCGACAGCGTGGAGTACTTCCCCGCTGCGGGCTTCGAGATCGAGTGGATCACCTACGACCTGCACGACGGCGAGCCGGAATGGAACATCCGCACCGAGCACGAGGGCATGTTTACCGAGATGGGCATCAAGATCAAAGCCCTGATCGCCCGCAAAAAGCCCGGTGCCGACAGCGTAAGCTGGATCGAACCCAAGGTGCTGAAGCGAATGGCCGCCGAGGCTGCCGCTGCCGAAGCCGCCGCCAGCGAGGAGAATGCCGATGCATGACTGTGACCTGTGCCTGCACAACCAGCAGGATGAATACGGCGACTATTACTGCGACGTGCAGCTGGACGAGGACGAGATGGCTCGTTACCTGAGCCGCCGGTACGACCGCTGCCCCTATTACGAGCAGGGCGACGAGTACAAGCTGGTACGCCGGCAGAACTGAATATGCACACAAAAAACCGGCAGGGATTTCCCTGCCGGTTTTACTTTTTGGTTTACTCTTCGCCCTTCCAGCGGCGCATTACACCCATGCCCAGCGCATAGGGGCCGGTGTGCACCGCAATGGTGCTGCCGATCTGCAGCATATCGGGCCGGCAGGCGGTGCCGGGGTACTTGGCCTGCAGGGCATCGCCGGTCATCTGCAGCAGCTGCTCGCCCTCGGCAGGGTCGTAGCCGTAGCCGATGGTAACGGCGTAGTCGTCCGGGTCGGCATTGCACTCGGCCAGATAATGCAGCAGCTGCTCGACCGCACGCTCCATGCTCTTTTTGCGGCCGCGGGCCACGCCGGAGGAGAAAATCTCGCCCTCCTTAAACAGGATCATCGGCTTGATGCCAAGGAAATTGGCGGTGTGGCCCGCCGCTTTGCCAATGCGCCCGCCCTTGATCAGGTAGTCCAGATTGCCCACCGTAAAAAAGATGCGGTTGGTGGGCACCGCTTCGTCCAGCCACTGTACCGCCTGCTGCAGGGAACAGCCGGCATCCCGCATGGCGCAGGCCTGCCGCACCACAATGCTTTCGGTCACAGTGGCAGCGGTGGTGTCCATAACCTGCAGCTGCGCTTCGGGGTATTCGTCCCGCAGCAGCTCGGCGGCGTTGCGGGCGCTGCCCACACCGCCGCTCATCTTACCGGTAAAGCACAGGCACAGCACCGGGCGGCCGGCCCTGACATAAGGCTCGAAAGCAGCACGGTAATCTTCCAGACTGGGCAGGCTGGTTTTGGGGGTCTTGTCCGGGTTTTCCACCATAAAGCTGTACAGCTGCCGCACCGGCAGTTCTTCGCCCTCTTTCAAGTAGTTCTGCCCGTCGGTAGAGGCATAAAAGGGCACGATTTGCACCCCAAGCTGCCGGGCCTGTTCGGGGGTCAGGTCACAGGCACTGTCCGCAATGATCTGAAACATGATACTTCTCCTTTGTTGGTCGGCTGAGCACGCCGTGCCGGGGCACAACGCTTCTTGTAATTTTGTTTAATACATCTGGTATTATACATTATATCGAGAAAAAAATCTGCCCGCCCCGGCAAAAAGGCTGCAGGGCGGGCAGATCAATTTATTTCGATGATACGACATTCCATATTGCAAATTGGGCAATTTGCAAAAACTGACCAACCCGATTTACTTTGTAAATCGCACCTCGGGCGGCATAAAGGCAAACACACCCATCAGATCCATTTCGCGGATCTGCTCACGCAGCGGCAGCACCGACACCGGGTTGACCGACAGTGCGTCTACACCAATGCGCAAAAACCATTCGGTCATGGTGGGGTCGGCGGCAAGCTCGCCGCAGATGGCCGCCTTGATGCCATGGCGGTGGGCTGCCTGTACCGTCCATTCCACCGCCCGCAGCAACGCGGGGTGGCGCGGGTCGCTGAAGCTGTCCAGCGTCTGGTTCTGGCGGTCCATGGCGCACAGATACTGGTGCAGGTCGTTGGTACCGATGGAGAAAAAGTCGCAGCTGGCTGCTATTTCGCTGGCGTTCAGCACCGCGGCGGGGGTTTCGATCATAGCGCCCACCTGCACCGGGCCGGTGGGGATTCCCTGCCGCTGCAGCTCGGCGCGGCAGATCTCCAGAAGCTCCTTGCAGGCTTCCAGCTCTTCGGCGCGGGTCAGCATGGGGAACATTACGGCCAGATTTCCGTAGCAGGCAGCGCGCAGCAAGGCGCGCAGCTGAGTTTTGAAAAAATCGGGGTGGGTCAGGCAGAAGCGCACGCCGCGCAGGCCAAGGGCAGGGTTTATCTCTTCGCCAAAATCCATGTAATCGGGCATCTTGTCGGCACCCAGATCACAGGTGCGCACCACCACCCGCTTGGGGGCCAGCCGCTTGAGCACCTGCTTGTACACCGCAAACTGTTCGTCTTCGGTGGGGGCGGCGGGGCTGTTCAGATACAAAAATTCCGAGCGGAACAGCCCAACGCCTGCGGCGTCGTTCTCTTCCACCTGGGCAAGATCCTCCAGCCCGCCGATGTTGGCCTCGATCTCGATGGTGCAGCCGTCTTTGGTCTGGTTGGGCAGGCCGCGCAGCCGGGTCAGCAGGGCGCGGTGTTCTTCATCCTTGCGGCGCAGCTCGGAAAAGGTTTTTACCATCTGAGGGGTGGGGTCCAGATACAAAGTGCCGCTGTAACCGTCCAGAATGGCCTGCCGGCCGTTCCAGTTGTCGTTTACTTCCTGACACTGCACCAGCGCAGGAATGTTCATGCTGCGGGCCAGAATAGCAGTGTGGCTGGCAGCCGAGCCTTTGCGGGTGACAAAGCCCAGCAGCTGCTTTTTGTCCAGCCGGATGGTCTGGCTGGGGGCCAGATCGTCGGCCACCAGAATGAACGGCTGGTCAAACTGCAGCGGGGCGGGCAGCACGCCGGTCAGGGTTTCCAGCAGCGACTGGGTTACATCCTCGATGTCGGCACTGCGGGCGGCCAGATAGGGGTCGTCCAGCCCGGCAATCACCGCCGCATGCCGGCTGCCCGACACCAGCACCGCGTATTCGGCGGTGCTGTGCTCGGTGCGGATCATGGTGCGGATCGAGCCCATAAACTCCTCGTCCTCCAGCATGAGGGCGTGGATGCTGAACACCGCGGCGATCTCGGCCCCGGCTTTCAGCAATGCTTCTTCGTACAGGGTGTTCTGCTGGTCGATGGCGCGCAGGCGGGCCTGCTCAAACCGGGCCAGCTCGGCCTCGGGGTCGGTAGCGGGCGTGTTGCTGATGGACGGCTGCATCTGCCGCACCACCCGCAGGGTGCCAATGGCAATGCCATCCAGAATACTGTTGCCGTTGATGGTCAGCACAGGCGGTGCCCTCCTTTCTGCCATAATTGGGTATGACAAAAGCCCCCGCAGCCATTACCGCCGCGGGGGTACGGGCCCGGTTACACCCGGGCGCTGAGAAACGCCTGAATGGCGTCGGCAGCTTCGGCCTCGTCGGGGCCGGTGGTTTGTACGGTAACGGTTTCGCCCTGGCGCACGCCCAGGCCCATCAGGCTGAGCACACTTTTTACATCGCAGCTGCGCTCGCCGCGCAGCATGCGCACCTGCGACTGGTGCGATTGCGCCAGCCGCACCAGCTCGCCGGCGGGGCGGGCATGCAGACCACAGAGGTCGGTGATGGTGTATTGGATCTCTTTCATGGTCGTTTCTCCTCTTTCTTACCATGCGGGCGCACTGCGCCCTTGGCACTTTCCCTCTTCTGGTTCTATTATAAACTTCTTTGTCAAAGATTTCACCGTTTGAAATGCCGATTTTGTCCATGGATTTTCATGGAAATCGACAATAAAACATACCTGTCTGTGGCAAAACCGTCAAAATGTATGTCTTTCACACACAGTTGTACGCCCCATCATTCCACCGGATAACCGTCGGCACCGGGCATCGGCTCGGCGTTTACGGTCACGTGCAGGGTCCCATCGTCAGCTGCGGCAGCCGCCTGACTGGCGGCGTCCAGCGCGGCCTGCTGGTTGGCTGCGTCGGTCAGGCCGGTAACGGCACCGCCGGGTTTTTCCAGCAGGTAGGCGCCCACCGCCTTTTGCTTATACACCAGCAGCACTGCATAGGTTTCGGTTTCGCCGGTGCTTTTGGCCGGCACCGGGGCCAGCCATTTTTCCACCGTTTTACCCCGGTATTTTTTCAGGTCCAGCCCGCTTTGCCCGATCAAGGTGTTGAAGGCGGCAAAGCTGTCATCCCACTTGCGGGGGATCTTGACCTTGTCGGCGGTAATGCCGGCGGTGTCCACCTGCAGACCAAAGCCGGTGAAATAGGCGGCAATGTCCTGAGTGGATTCGATTTTGGTGCCGGCCGATGCTGCTGCGGTCACTGCCTGCCCGCCCAGCAGCCGACCGGCGGCTGCCGCCCCCACCAGCACCACCGCGCAGGCGGCCAGAACCCCCAGCCGCCGCAGGCCGGTTTTGCCCAATGTGATCATAAACATACGATATATCCCTCCCGTGCCCGCGGGGCGCGCCGGCGGCGCTGGCCCCGGGATGTGTGTGGTAACACCATATTCCCCCGCCGGCCGGTTTAGCACCCATCCGACTGCGCAAACCGGCAAATGTGAAAATTCTCAGAAAATTTCCGCAAAAGCTTCATACATTCTTCACCAAAACTGCGGTATGATAGAGTTGACACCGTATAAGGAGGGCACAGCCCATGGCAAATATTCTGATTGTAGACGACGAACCCCGCATCCGCGAGCTGATCCGCGCACACCTGCTGCACGGCGGCTTTACCTGCGAAGAGGCCACCGACGGCTCGGCCGCACTGGCCCAGCTGGGCCGCGGCGGGTTTGATCTGGTGATTTTGGACATTATGATGCCCTTTATGGACGGCATGACCTGCCTGCGCGAAATGCGCGCCCGCGGCATGACCACCCCGGTGATCATGCTGACCGCCCGCGGCGAGGAATACGATAAGCTGGCCGGGCTGGAAAGCGGGGCCGACGACTATGTGGTAAAGCCGTTTTCGCCCCGCGAGCTGGTGGCCCGGGTGCGCGCTGTGTTAAGCCGCACCCTGCCCAAAACCGCCGACAGCTCCGGCGCACTGGTGTTTGACCGGCTGACCATCGACACCGCCAGTCACAGTGTCAGGGTGGACGGCGCTGAGGTAAGCCTGACCCCCAAGGAATTTGATCTGCTGGTATTTCTGGCCGGCAACCGTGGCCTGGCGCTGAGCCGCGAAAAGATTTTGCAGAAGGTGTGGAACTACGACTACTTTGGCGAAGACCGCACCGTGGACACCCACATCAAGATGCTGCGCAGCCATCTGGGCCCCTGCCGGGACTATATCGTCACCGTGTGGGGCATCGGCTATAAATTCGACCCCGACGCCAAGCGCTGAGCCGCCAAGGAGGCCCCGCCCATGATCCGCTTTGCCCACCCCACGCAGCCCGTTCCACCCAAAAAGCGCCGCCTGCAGCTGAGCATCCGCACCCAGCTGATGCTGTTTTTGTGCGCCATCAGCCTGCTGCTGTTGCTGCTGGTGTGGTTTTTGGCGGCGCAGCTGCTGCAGCCGGTGTACAACCGCCACATCTACCGCAACCTGAATACACAGGCCAACACCCTGATCACCCTGATGGATACCGCCATTGCAGACGGGCAGGCCCTGTCCAAGCGCCGGTACGACGGCTCGCTTGCTGTAAACAGTGAATTCTGGGGCGCAAACGGCCCGGTGGAGCAGGCCATCCAGAACGGCCAGCTGTCGCTGGCAGGCATCTGTCTGGATATTTCCGACAGCACCCTGCGTTACGTAGCCTATACCGAAAACCTGTATCCCTGCCTGATGCACGAGGGCACATTGAACAGCTTTGGCGCGGCCGCCCAGTTCAGCCGCGATTCCTCCACCGCCATCCGGCTGCGGCAGCAGTGCTTTGCCAAGGGTCGGCTGTACCGCACCATCGAAACCGCCAGCGGCACCCGTCAGATGGTGGTGGGGCGCACCACCGCCGACGGCAGCTATGTGGTGCTGCTGTCGGCCAACCTGACCCGTGTCAGCGAAGCGTCGGGCGTGTTGGCTGCCTTGCTGCCCATGATCGCCCTGTTGCTGTTCGGCTGCGCGCTGGTGGCTGCCTGGCTGTTCAGCCGGTGGTTTACCCGGCCGCTGACCCGGCTGTCGGCCGCCGCCCGTCAGATGGCACAAGGCAACTATGCCGTGCGGGTGCAGGGCGATGTGCGCACCGACGAGCTGGGCGCCCTTGCACAGGACTTTAACCACATGGCCGCCGAGGTACAGCATGCCGCCCAGATGCAGCGCGAACTGCTGGCCAACGTCAGCCATGACCTGCGCACTCCCCTTACCTTGATCAAAGGCTACGCGGAAACGGTGCGCGACCTGACCGGCGAGGACAAAGCCTGCCGCGACGAGCAGATGAACATCGTCATCGACGAAACCGATCGGCTGAGCGCGCTGGTCAACAGCGTGATGGAGCTGACCAAGGTGGCCAGCGGCGCCGAAAAGTGCGAGCCGGTGCAGTTCGATATGGCCCAGCTGTGCGAAGAGGTGGCCGACCGCTACGCCGGTGTGTGCGCCCAGAACGGCTGGACGCTGCAGCTGCAGCTGCCCGAACAGCAGCCTTTGCCGGTGTTTGCCGACCCCGCTATGATCGAGCGGGCGCTGCACAACCTTTTGGGTAATGCCATGCATCACATTGGCCCCGACGGGCAGTTCATTCTGCGGGCCTTTGCCGCCGAGGGCGGTGTGCGGGTGGAGGTGGCCGACCACGGCCCCGGCATTGCCGCCGAAGAGCTGCCCCATCTGTTTGACCGGTATTACCGCAGCCGTGCCGACGCCGGCAAACCCGGCACCGGGCTGGGGCTTTCGATCACCAAGGCCATCTTCCAGCAGCACGGCTGCCGCTTTGGTGTGAACAGCGCCCCCGGAAACGGCACCTGCTTCTGGTTTATTCTCAAAGACAAAGCGTAAGACCTGCAGCACAAAAAACACCCCCAGACGCTTACAACCGCGTCTAGGGGCGTTTTATTGTTGGATCATTGGGCCTGACTTGATGCGGCAAACAATCCGGCATCCGGGGCGGGCTGCGGCACCCGGGCAACATAATCGTTCAGCCACAAAGCACCCACTGCCAGCAGCACAACGGCGCCGGCCAGAATCAGCCACTTGGCCCAGTTGGGAAGATTACTCACCGGCTTACTCCACATCCTTGGTGGCAATGATGTCCACGCCGGTGCCGGCCACATCGCTGACCAGCACATCGCCGATGTGAACCGGGGCCTTTACCTCCACCGGCTTCAGGGCGCGGGCGATGTCGAAAATCTTGCCCTTGGGAATATCATTGGCGGTTTTGCAGGGCACGGTGGGGGCACCGCTCTTGGCGCCGGTCACACGCACAATGCTGGTAACGATACGGGTGGGGGCGGTAACCTCCTTGCGGGCGTAAGCATCGCCCTTGGGGCAGGTGTTGCCGGCAACCTCGGTCACCACACCATCGGTCAGAGTTACCTGCAGGGGGCAGCCCAGCGGGCAGCCAATGCAGATCAGATCACGCACTTCAATTGCCATCGCCTTATGCCTCCTCTACCTTGATCTCGATCTTCTTCAAATTGGGGCGCTCGTCAAAGAACTTCTTCAGCAGCAGCACCTCTTCCATCTCGCCCGGGGCCATAACAGGGCGCTTGCGGCGCAGCACACGTTCGCCGTCGAAGTACACGCTGACAAAGCGGTCCTTCATCACGCCGCCCACGCGGAAGCGGACGGTAAGCTTATCGGGCATGCGGCTGGGGGCCACAGCGCGGGGCACGGTGTAGCGGGGGCCGCCCGAAACCTCGATGGGCACTTCGGCAACCGCCTCGGCCTTGCAGCCGGCGGCCACATAGGCGGCAGCGGCACGGCCGGCAGCAGCAGCTTCCTCGCTGACGAAGTCGACCAGATCATGTACATGCAGCACGTTGCCGGCGGCAAACACGCCGGGAATGCTGGTCTGCAGGCTTTCGTTGACCACCGGGCCGTTGGTGACAGGGTCGATGGAAACGCCCATGCCGCGGCTCAGCTCGTTTTCGGGGATCAGACCGCAGCTCAGCAGCAGGGTGTCGCACTCGTAGTGGATCTCGGTGCCGGGGATAGGCTTGTTGGTGCTGTCCACCTGAGTCAGAGTGATGCCGGTGACGCGGTCCTTGCCGTCGATGTCCACCACGGTGTGGCTGAGGTACAGGGGAATGTCAAAGTCATTCAGGCACTGCACGATGTTGCGCTTCAGACCGCCGGAGTAGGGCATCAGCTCGGCAACGGCCAGAACCTTGGCGCCTTCCAGGGTCATGCGGCGGGCCATGATCAGGCCGATGTCGCCCGAGCCCAGAATGACCACGCGGCGGCCGGGCATGTAGCCTTCGCAGTTGACCAGACGCTGTGCGGTACCGGCCGAGTACACGCCGGCGGGGCGGTAGCCGGGAATGTTCAGCGCACCACGGGCACGCTCGCGGCAGCCCATGGCCAGAATGACGGCGCCGGCCTGGATCTGCAGCAGACCATCGGTGCGGTTCATGGCGGTGACCACCTTGTCGGCCGAGATGTCCAGCACCATGGTGCCCAGCTTGTACTCGATGTTGCGGTCGTACACCTGCTTGGCAAAGCGGGCGGCGTACTCGGGGCCGGTCAGCTCTTCCTTAAAGGTGTGCAGGCCGAAACCGTTGTGGATGCACTGGTTGAGAATGCCGCCCAGCTGGACGTCACGCTCAAGGATCAGGATGCTGCGTGCGCCTGCATCATAAGCAGACACCGCTGCGGCAAGGCCCGCGGGGCCGCCGCCAATAATAACGATATCGTAATTCAACATAACGGCTCCCTCCTTACAGGCTGTCCTTGGCAGTGCCAACGATCAGGCGGCTGTTGCCGCCGGCTTTGGTGATGGCGCTCTGGTCAACACCCAGCTCACGGGCCAGGATCTCCATGGTACGGGGGCTGCAGAAGCCGGCCTGGCAGCGGCCCATGCCGGCACGGGTACGGCGCTTGACGCCGTCCAGGCTCCTGGCACCGGGGGTGCGGCGGATGGAATCGATGATCTCTCCCTCGGTGATCATCTCGCAGCGGCAGATGATGTTGCCATAGGCGGGATTCGACTTGATCAGGGCAATGTGCTCTTCCTCGGGCAGCTCGTTGGGGTTCAGGATGCCCTTGCGGGTGGCGATAAAGTTTTCCTTCTCGGCCAGGGCCAGCTTGGTGCTGACAATGTCGGCCACCATGGCGCCAACAGCAGGGGCCGAGGACAGACCGGGCGACTCGATGCCGGCGCAGTCCACAAAGCCGGGGGCACCGGCAACCTCGCCGATGACAAACTCGTGGTGATCCTCGTGGGCGCGCAGGCCGGCAAAGCTGGTGATGACCTGACGGGCAGGCAGATTCTTCATCATGACACCGGCCTTGGCAACCACTTCGGCCAGACCGGCGGCGGTGGTGGCGGTGGCGTCACGGTCTTCGATGTCGATGGCGGTGGGGCCAACGATGGTGTTGCCATGCACGGTGGGGCTGACCAGAACGCCCTTGCCGTACTTGCCGGGCAGCTGGAACACGGTGTGGGTGGCATAGCCGCCGGTGGTCTTGTCCAGCAGCAGGTAGTCGCCGCGGCGCGGAGTGATGTGGATCTTTTCTTCGCTGACCATGTTGTGCAGCACGTCGGCATACACGCCGGCGGCGTTGACGACCACCTTGGTCTCGATGGGGCCGTTTTCGGTCAGAACGGTCCAGCCGGCCTCGGTCTTTTCAAAACCGGTCACAGCGGTATCGAAGCGGAACTCGACACCGTTGGCGGCGGCGTTTTCGGCCAGAGCATAGGTCAGGCCAAAGGGGCAGACGATGGCGCCGGTGGGGGCGTACAGGGCGGCCACCGCGGCAGGGCCGACGTTGGGCTCCAGCTGCTCCAGCTCTTCGCGCTCCACAATGCGCAGGCCCTCAACACCGTTGGCCACGCCGTTCTCGTACAGCTTGACCAGGTTGGGGCGGTCTTCTTCGCTCATGCACAGCACAACACTGCCGTTGCGCTTATAGTGGAAATCCAGTTCCTTGGACAGAGCCTCCATCCGCTTGCTGCCTTCCACGTTCAGCTTGGCCATCAGGCTGCCGTGGGTGGCATCGTAGCCGGCGTGCACAATGGCGCTGTTGGCCTTGGTGGTGCCGCAGCACACATCCTCGTCCTTTTCAACCACCAGAATGCGGGCGTCGTAACGGGAAAGTTCCCGCGCGATGGCGCAGCCGGAAACGCCTGCGCCGATGATCACGATATCATACAAGTCCGATCAACTCCTTCTATTTTTTGGGGCCGCCAGAAAAAACAGGCCCCGCTAAAACAAAAAAAGAGCAGCAAGATAAACACCGGCGTACCGCATTCCACGCCGGAGATACCTCACTTCTCTTTCCCACATCCATGCTATCATAGTGGCGGCCGAAAATCAAGGAGAAGCTGGAATTTCGCATCCCTTTTTATATGCAATCGAAAGGTTGCAACGCCGCCGCACCGGTGCTATGATAAAGTTGCTTCCGCTTGTGTTTTGCGGCTGCATTCCAGCCGCATCCGTGCCGAAAGGAGAGCCCCATGCGCACCCTTCTGATCACCGGCGGCACCGTGTTTGTCAGCCGGTATGCCGCCGAATATTTTGCCCAAAAGGGCAACCGGGTATTTGTGCTCAACCGGGGCAGCCGCCCCCAGCCGCAGCACCCCAACATCACCCCCATCGTGGCCGACCGGCACGCTCTGGGCGGCATCCTGAAAACTCACACCTTCGATGCCGTTCTGGACCTTACCGCCTACACCCGTGCCGATGTGCAGGCCCTGCTGAACGGGTTGGGCCGCTTCGAGGATTACATTCTGCTCAGCTCCAGCGCCGTTTACCCTGAAACCGCAGCTCAGCCCTTTGCCGAAACCACCCCCTGCGGGCCAAACCTGCATTGGGGCGCCTACGGCACCAACAAGCTGGCCGCCGAGCAATATTTGGCCGTCGCGGTACCCCATGCCTACATTCTGCGGCCACCCTACCTGTACGGCCCGCAGGAGAATCTATATCGCAGCCCTTATATTTTTGACTGCATCACAGCCGGGCGGCCGGTATATCTGCCCGGCGACGGCAGCCTGAAGTTACAGTTTTTCCACGTGCGGGACCTGTGCCGTTTTATGGAGCGTTTGCTGGAACAGCACCCCGCCCGGCGCATTTATAATCTGGGCAACCCACAGCCGGTCACCGCGCAGGAATGGGTACAGCTGTGCGGCAAGGCCGCCGGCCGCCCGGTGCAAACCATTGGAGTCGACAAAGCCGCCCACCCTGCATACGCCTACTTTCCTTTTCGGGATTACGAATACCAACTGGATGTGACCGCGCAGGCCACTTTGCTGCCGACGCTGACCCCGCTGGCTGACGGCCTTGCCGAAGAGTACAGCTGGTACCGGGCAAACCCGGCTGCCGAAATGCGCCGCAAGCCTTATTTTGATTATATTTCCCGGGAAATCGACCCGTAACCGCCGGAAAGGAGCCCGCCATGAACGGCAAACTGCGCAACATGACCTCGCTTTACATCACTGCGCCGGGGCGCATTCTGTGCCTGTACCGCATCGGCAGCCGGGTGGCCAACCAGATGTACATTGGCAGCGCCGGCGGCCATTTTGAACCGGAGGAACTGAACGACGCCCGCGCCTGTGTGCTGCGGGAAGCGCAGGAGGAGCTGGGCCTGACCGAGGCCGATCTGGACGGGCTGGCCCTGCGCTACATCACCCTGCGGCTGAAAAACGGCGAGATCCGCCAGAACTACTACTTTTTTGCCACCCTGAAAGACCCCAGCCGCCCCCTTGCCAGCTGCGAAGGAAAGCTGGAATGGATCGAACACAGCCGTTTCCCCACGCTGAAGATGCCCGGCTCGGCCAAGCACATGATCCTGCATTATCTGCACACCGGCCAGTACGACAGCCTTTTGTACGGCGGAGTTTCCACCGCCGAAGGGGCCAGCTTTGTGCCGCTGCAGGAATACGACGACTGAAACGAAACAGCCCCCGGCAAAGCAAGCGCTTTGCCGGGGGCTGTTGGGTTCATCACACTGTTGTTTACGCCTCAGTGGCGGCTTCTTCCAGCTTCTGCTTGAAGCGGCCGCTGGCCTTGAAACCGGGAATGGAGGTAGACTCCAGCCGGCTGGACACCTTGGTTTTGGGGTTGGTGTAGGCCTTGGGCTTGCGGGGACGCATTTCGAAGCGGCCGAAGCCTGCGATGGTGACCTTTTCGTTATCCTTCAGGCAGTCGGCGATCTGATCGAACAGAGCGTCCATGGTGTTTTCCACCTGTGCTTCGGGATAGCCGGTACGGCGGGCCACAGTGGTGATCATCTGAGAACGGGTCATTGCGGGGAACCTCCTGGTGAATAATGCGGCAGCTTACTGCCAAATGGTTTGGCACTATACTTTCCACCCTGCCGACTTCTAATCGGCACAAGGCGTAGTATACCAAAAAAGGGCCGGCAATGCAAGGCCGGGCGGTACAAAATTTTGCATTTTTGCGTCATTTTGCGCCGCCCGGCCTGTTTTGTTATTCAGTTTTCAGAAAATCACTTTCTGTGCAGAGTGGCCACATCCACCAGCTCCAGCTTGGCCAGACTGTGCTCGCCGCGCAGGCAGTTGACCAGCGCATTGGCGGTGTCGGGCGCGGTGATGCAGGGGATGCTCAGCTCGACCGCCTTGCGGCGCAGCTTGACCGAGTCACGCTTGGGGTCGCGGCCGCGGGCACTGGTGCTGAACACATACTTGATCGTGCCGCTTTGCAGCAGATCCTGCACGTTGGGGTGCTCGTCGCTGTATTCGCGCACCATGCTGCAGGGCACCATGTAGTTGTTCAGGAAGGAACAGGTGCCCGGGGTGCCGTACAGCTTGTAGCCCAGATTGCGCATATTCCACGCAATGTTGACAAACTCGGGCTTGTCGGTATCCTTGACCGACAGCAGCACGCCCATGCCCTCGGTGGGGTCGTCGAAGGTGTAGCCCGCGCCGGCCAGACCCTTGACCAGAGCCTGATCGAAGGTGGGGGCAATGCCCAGCACCTCGCCGGTGGACTTCATTTCGGGGCCGAACATGGTGTCAACGCCGTGCAGCTTTTCGAAGCTGAACACCGGCACCTTCACCGCCACATAGGGGGCGTTGGGGTACAGGCCGGTGCCGTAGCCCATGTCCTTCAGCTTTTCGCCCAGGCAGCAGCGCACGGCCAGATCGACCATGGGCACGCCGGTAACCTTGCTGATGTAGGGCACGGTACGGGAGGAACGGGGGTTGACCTCGATGACATAGACCTGACCGCCGGAAACCGCGTACTGCACGTTGACCAGGCCGGTGACCTTCAGCTCGCGGGCAAAGCGGCCGGTGTAGTCCACCATGGTGTTGATCACGTCCTGGGTCAGATGCTGGGCCGGGTACACGCAGATGGAGTCGCCGGAGTGCACGCCGGTGCGCTCCACCTGCTCCATCACGCCGGGAACCAGGAAGTCCTCGCCGTCGCAGATGGCGTCGACCTCACACTCGATGCCGGTGATGTACTTATCCATCAGCACCGGGTGGTCCATGTCCACGTGGGCGGTGATAACGCCCATATACTCGATGACATCGCCGTCGTTGAAGGCCACGATCATGTTCTGGCCGCCCAGAACGTAGGACGGACGCATCAGGATGGGGAAACCGATCTCGTGGGCGGCAGCCAGTGCCTCCTCTTCGGTGTAAACGGTGCGGCCGGGGGCGCGGGGAATGCCGCAGCGCTCCAGCAGGGCATCGAACCGCTCGCGGTCTTCGGCTTCGTCGATGGCGTCGGCGGGGGTGCCCAGAATGGGCAGGCCGATCTCTTCCATGTGCTTGGCCAGCTTGATGGCGGTCTGGCCGCCGAACTGCACCACGCAGGCGTCCGGCTTTTCGGTGGCGATGACGTTGTCCACGCTTTCGGGGGTCAGCGGGTCAAAGTACAGGCGGTCACCGGTGACAAAGTCGGTGGAAACGGTTTCGGGGTTGTTGATGAACAAGGCTACGTCGTAGCCCAGCTTCTTCAGAGTCCACACACAAGGAACGCTGGAGGAGTCGAATTCAAAGCCCTGGCCGATGAGGATGGGGCCGGAGCCGAAGACCAGGATCTTCTTCTTATTGGGGTCGGAGTGCTTGGCGATGAACTCGGCCGCCTCGTTCTCCTCGTCGAAGGTGGAGTAGAAGTAGGGGGTGCGGGCCGCGAACTCGGCGGCGCAGGTGTCCACCATCTTGTAGCTGGCGTGCAGCTTGCAGGGAGGCTCCTGACCGCTCAGGCGCTTCACGGTCTTGTCCAGGAAGCCATACTGCTTGGCGTACTTGTACAGCTCCTCGGTGAGGGGCTTGGTCTTCAGATCGTTCTCGATGCCGGCCAGATGCTGCATCTTGGCCAGGAACCACCAGTCGATCTTGGTGATGTCGTAGATGATCTTGTGATCCACGCCCCGCTTCAGGCACTCGTACACCACAAAGGCGCGGTCGGAGTCCTGCTTGGGCAGGCGGGCGATCAGCTCGTCCACGGTCAGCTCCTCCAGCTTGACCGGGACGTCCAGCCGCAGCGGGGGCTGCACCGGCACCGGGTAGGTCTTGGCCGCCCACTCGTTCAGACGGCGGCGCAGCTCCTCAAGGTTCTCCTGCCGCACCGACAGACCCGCCGCCAGCGCGTGCCCGCCGTAGCGGATGAGCACGTCCTTGCAGGCGGTGATGGCCTCGTGCAGGTGGAAGCCCTCCACGCTGCGGCCCGAGCCTTTGCCCTCGCCGTCCTGCAGGGTCACCACGATGGCCGGGAGGCCGTACTG
>JAFULE010000044.1 GCA_017483235.1 Faecalibacterium sp.
ACCCTCTCGGACGGTTTATATCTTGCCATGCTGTGCTGGCTGGCCATCAACATCTGCACCGAGGCCTTTCTTACCCCACTGCTGTATCCGCTGTTTTTTGCTCCCACGCTGGGGCAGGTCACCATCGGCACCCTGATCACCCTGCTGCTGTATTTTGTGCTGTGCATGCTGTCCAGCCGGATGATCCCATTGGACAGCATCCACCGCCCGGCACCGTTCCGGTTTGTGTTCCTTGTCGCACTGTGTGTGGTTGAAATTTATATCAAGCAGACCCTGAACGCCATCAGCAGCACCGGCAACTACAACGGCCCGGTGGAATTTTCGGTGTACATGGTGCTGCTGCAGCTGCTGCTGTTTGTGCTGGTGGTGTCGTTTGAGCGGCATCTGCACAGCCGCCACCGGATGGCACAGGAACACATCAACGCAGTGGCCGAGGTATATCGATACAAGGCCGCACTGCGCAGCTTTGAGCAGACCCAGGCCGAGCGGCGCATTCATCACGACATGAAAAACCACCTGCTGGCGCTGCGCAGCTGTCTGGAACGCAACGAAGACGCCGACCACTACCTGACCCAGCTGATGGACGAGCTTTCCACCTTTGAGGTGGCCCCTTACACCGGCACCCCCATTCTGGACGGCCTTCTGGCTGAAAAATGCAGCATTGCGCGGGAAAACGACATCGACCTGACCCTGCAGTTCGGCGCGTGGCGGCAGGGGCTGCTGGCGGATATGGATACCATTGTGATCTTCGGCAATCTGTTGGACAACGCCCTCGAAGCCAGCAAGCATGTGCACGACCACGACCTGCGCACGATTCTGCTGAAAACCAGCACCGCCGCCGGCGGCATTCAGATCACCATCACGAACTATTTCCACGGCGAGCTGAACTTTAAAAAGTACGGCGATCATCTGCCCAAAACCACCAAAACCGAAGAAAAAGCCCACGGCATCGGCCTTGGCAGCGTAAAGCATTCGCTGGAAAAATACAACGGCACCCTGACGGTGGACGTGCTGCCCGGCAACCGGTTTGTGGTTACGGTGTTTATCCCTTGAACAGCTCAAACAAAAAAAGGAAGCGTTCCGTTACGGAACGCTTCCTTTTTTATCCTGTTTTATTTCAGCTTTTCGATGCGGGTCTCGCTGCTTTTTACCAGATTCAGCAAACTGGAAGCATACAGCGGATACTCTTTGGAAAGGCTTTCGGTGGTCATGGCCAGCAGGGCGGTATCCTTCAGGCCGCTGCCGCTGCCGGTGGGATCTTCGCCGGCCAGAATGGCCTGCACGTTGGCTTCGGCCTGACGCATGGCCGCATCGCTGTAGCCGGACCATACATTTTTAGACACCCCAAACATACTGGCCGCGTTACGCAGCTCGGCACTGTACAGCATGCGGAACACCTTGTACACCGCCAACATCAGATAGGCGCTTACCTCGGTAACCAGCCCCTTGTCCTGACAGGCGGCAATTTTGGCATACAGAATATTCAGGCTGTTCGAGATCAGCTTTTTGTTCATGGTAGGCAGCACACTGCCGCGGTAAATGCCGTCCTTCATGCTGTCGGGGTTGGGCAGCTCGTCGGCGGTCAGCATCATGCCGTTGCGATCGGCACTGCGGCCCAGCAGATAATCGCAGCTGACCCCGTAGTAATCAGCCACACGCACCACAAATTCAAGGCCGCATTCACGAATGCCCTTTTCGTAATGCGAAAGCAGCGCCTGCGAAATGCCAAGATCTTCGGCTGCCTGCTTTTGCGTAATACCGCGCTCTTTGCGCAAAAGGGTAATGATCCGGTTGAATTCCATGATGGTGGACATCCTCATTTCTAAAGCCAATTCCCGCAATTTTTACGGTATGTTGATTATAACCTACCAAAAACGCCTTGTAAATACAAAATCCAACAAGAAAAATCGCCGCTTTTCGGCACTTTTGTCTATTGCGTCGGTGGTATAACAAGATGTATGATACACCCACGGTGGATTTTCGCACATCTTGTGCCCACAAATTTTTGTCATCTTACGCAGAAAAAAAAGTATTGTTCACTTTCTGTTCATTTTTATCTGCAGTTTCCGCATTTTATCCGGAAAGGAGTATTTCTCCCGTGAAAACCTACAAACTGCACCTCATTCGCCATGGCCTGACCGAAGGCAACTTTACCGGCCTGTATCTGGGCAGCGGTACCGATCTGCCCCTGTGTGACGAAGGCCGCGCCCGGCTGCAGCAGCTGAAAACCTGCTTTGTCTACCCCAAGGTAGACACGGTGTTCACCTCACCGCTGGCCCGTGCCGTGCAGACCGCCCAGCTACTGTTCCCCGATGCAGCCCATCTGTATGAACTGCAGGACCTGCGGGAAGCCGGCTTTGGCGTTTACGATGGCAAGCCCATCACCGAACTGGCCAAGGACCCCGATTTTGCCCGCTGGATGGACCCCGCCAGCGGCTTTGTGCCCGAAGGGGCCGAGCCTACCGCCCAGTTCCACAAGCGCTGCGGCGACGCATTGCTGAAACTGTTTGAGTACATGATCAAGGCCGGCGTGGAGGAGGCCGCCTGCGTGACCCACGGCGGTGTGATCATGAGCATGCTGGCCCAGCACAGCCTGCCGGTGCGCCCCGCCGAACAGTGGATGGCCGATGCCGGCTGTGGTTATACCGTGCAGACCAGCGTGGAGCTGTGGATGCGCGACAAGCTGGTGGAAGCCGTGCAGATTCAGCCGCAGGGCTATCTGGACGCAAAGCCCGCCGAATAACACGTACAAAACCGAAAGCGCCCCCGGCAGACCGATGATCTGCCGGGGGCGCTTTGCTGCATTGTTGTTTTATGCCATGGGTACGGTCACCGCATCGTGCACCAGTTCGGTGCCGTCGGCGCTCAGGATGATCGCTTTCTGATCCGGAATGCCATAAAAGCCCACATAGCTGCGGCCGGTGTTCACGGTCAGCTCGCTGCCATTGGCATCGTACAGCACCAACGGCTGGGTCACATCGCCCTTTTTCCAGGTGATGGGCTGCCAGAAATCACCGGTCAGATACCAGCCGGTGCCGCCGGTCAGGTCGTAGTTGCGGGTAAACTTGTCGTCCTTCAGGCCAACCGGGCAGTTGAGCAAAAACAGATTGGTAAAGCCTGCATGGGCGCCGGTTTCCACATCGGTCATGGGAATGTCGTAGGTGCGGTACATCTGCCACAAACCCAACTCGGCATTGTAGCGCAGAATGGCACCGCTTTCGGCCGAATAGGCAATGCGCACCTCGGCTGCACCCGCCGTTCCGCCGTTTGCCTGCCCGAACCGGAACATAGGGGCCGAGCTGCCGGCGGCGGAAAGGCCATATCCCGCCAGGCTGTAAGCCAGCGAGCTGCCGCGGGTATACCAGTGGAACTCCTCCGGCACACCAGGGGTCAGATTATGGTCGTAATCGTAGCTGTTCACGCCCACATACAGCGCGTCAATGGGCTGATAGCTGTAGCAGTTGAGCAGGTTTTCGGCGTAGCGGGTCATTCCCTTCTGACTGAGCAGGGCATTCTGTGCAATGGCAAACTGCCAGAACAGATCCTTGCCCTCGCCAATGGGGCCGGTCTTGGGCATACTGTTCAGCGACGAGAACCACAGGCACAGGTTGGTTTGTTTGCCTTCGGTACGCGCCTCCATCATTACATCGGCATCGGCAACGCCCCATTGGGCGGTTACTGCAGTGCTGTTGTTGAGCATAACCGCCACCGGGCGCATGGCCTCGCCTTCCGCCGGCAGACCGGTCAGGGGCAGCACAGTGGGGGTCGGCTGAGGGGTTGGGTCGGCCGCCTGCACCGTTTGCACCGACGAAGCCGGCACAGAGGACACCGCACTGTCGGCCATTTCCTGCACAGAAGACACCAACTCTGTCGATTGCCCCTGCGAGCCGGAGGAACAGCCGGCCAACAGCATTGCGCAAAGCATCAATGCAATGATCTGTTTCATAAATAAAAAGTCTCTCCTTAGGTAGTGGAAATGCCGGCAGCAGCCTCTTCGCTGCCTTCACCCTCCGATTCGCCCTCGGCCGACACCTCAGCATCGGTCAGATCGTCGGTCACCGCAGTTTCCTCGTTGCCTTCGTAATGGAAGTTGTCATACTCATCCAGATCGACAAAGGCAAGATAGGTCTTGCCGGGGTTGAGCACAATGGGGGCTTCGTCGGCAGAGTTGGGGTCAAGCAGGATCAAACCCGCACCCGGCGAACCCTTACGCCACATAACATACTGCGCGCGGCCATTGGTGAACATGTAACCCACGCCGCCATAGCGGTAGTCGACATTCTGGATATTCTTGGAGTCGCCGGGGTATTTTTCGATCTCGGTAAACAGCACCACCAGATTGGTAAAGCCCAGCTGTTCGCCGTTCAGTTCATCCCGGGTTTCGGTGATGGTCTTGGTGTCGGCACCGTACTGGCTCATCATATACAGCTTGGTGCTTTCGTCGTAGTCAAAATAGGTGCGGTAGGCCGAAGAATGGCGCAGCGTGACGCTGATTGCCGAGTCACAGCCTTCAAGGCTGTTGTATTCGCCAAAGCGATAGTCGGCAAAGATGAAGAAGGTGCTCTTATAGTCCATGGTCATGTCCAGTTCGGCCTTGTCGATGGCTTTCTGGATCTCTTCACCGCTGGTAAACTCGGTGTGGCAGTAGTCCACATTGCGGCCACGCTTGTCGCGGTGGGCATAGAAGCGGTTGGTGGGAGTGTTGAAATAGCTCAAACCGCCAAAGTTCAGCTCCCAGTATTCCCAGTCTTTGATAAAGCGGGTGGTAAACACACTTTCGCCGTCGTGGTAGTACACTGCCTGCCAGGGCATGATCAGCTGCAGGAACTGGTCACGGCCCGAACGGATGGGGCCCAGTTCGGGAATTGCCTCGGTATCGTTGAACAAAGCGCAGAAGCGGGTAATACCGCCCTCGACCTTGATCTCGATCAGCATTTTGGCAGCAGACAGGCCGCGCTGCGGGCGGGCATTCTGGAAGCTGCTGTTGCACATGTTGTTGATCATAACGCCGATGATACGGCTGTCTTTGGCGCCGGGCTCGCGCTTTTCACCGGTAAGTACATCGGCATCATAGGGGGGCACCGGGGTGGGGCTGGG
>JAFULE010000045.1 GCA_017483235.1 Faecalibacterium sp.
AAGTGTTGTGCGAGCAGGGTGTCGACACCATTTTTGGTTACCCGGGCGGCTCGGTGCTGAACCTGTACGATGAACTGTACAAAAATTCTCATCGGATCCGTCATATCCTGACCGCCCACGAGCAGGGCGCTTCCCACGCAGCCGACGGCTACGCCCGTGCCACAGGCCGCACCGGTGTGGTGCTGGCCACCAGCGGCCCCGGCGCCACCAACCTGGTGACCGGCATTGCCACCGCTTACATGGACAGTGTGCCCGTGGTTGCCTTCACCGGCAACGTGCCCACTTCCGGCCTTGGCCGTGACAGCTTTCAGGAAGCCTACATCGAAGGCATTACAATGCCCATTACCAAGCACAACTTTACGGTGCGACGGGTAGAGGATCTGGCCGACACCATGCGCGCGGCGTTCCGCATTGCACAAAGCGGCCGCAAGGGCCCGGTGCTGGTGGACATTCCCAAGGACATCACCGCAGCCAAATGCGAGTTTACGGTCAAGGGCCCCGAGCTGCTGCGCACCGTGACCACCTACGATCAGGCTGCGGTGGAAAAAGCCGCTGAGATGATCAACAACGCCAAGCGCCCGGTGGTTTATTTTGGCGGCGGCGTGCGCAGCGCAGCCGGCTGCCAGTTTTTGAAAGAGCTGCTGCACAAGGCCAACATTCCTGCCGTGTACACCCTGATGGGCACCGGCGTTGTGCCTTATGATGACCCGCTGAACCTTGGCATGATCGGCATGCACGGCTGGTACACCGCCAACAAGGCGGTCAGCGAGGCCGATCTGCTGATCGCCATCGGCGCCCGCTTCTCGGACCGTGTGGCCCTGAACCCCGAAAAGTTCGGCCCCATCGCCAAGAAGATCCAGATCGACATCGACCCCAGCGAGCTGGGCAAAAACCTGCACATCGACCTTTCCATTGCGGGCGACGCCGCCTACGTGCTGCAGGGTTTGCTGCCGCTGGTGCAGTCCACCGGCCGTGAGGCCTGGCTGAACCAGGTGGCCGAATGGCAGGCGCGGGACTACCGCCCGCAGGATGACGACAGCTGCCTGCCGCCGCATCAGGTGATCCGCGAGATCTGCGACCAGTGCGGCCCCGACGCTGTATATGTTACCGACGTGGGCCAGCACCAGATGTGGGCCGCCCAGTACATCCGCCACACCAAAAGCCGTGGCTTTTTGACCAGCGGCGGCCTGGGCACCATGGGCTTTGGCTACGGTGCCGCCATCGGCGCACAGATCGCCTTGGGCAACAAACAGCGGGTGGTGATGCTGACCGGCGACGGCAGCTTCCACATGAACCTGAACGAAGCCTGCACCGCCGTCAGCTACGAGCTGCCGCTGATCACCGTGATCTTCAACAATCAGGTGCTGGGCATGGTACGCCAGTGGCAGACCAGCTTCTATGAAAAGCGCTATTCCAACACCGACCCCCACCGCAAGACCGATTTTGTCAAGCTGGCCGAGGGCTTTGGTGCAAAGGGCTACCGCTGCACCAACATGGAAGAGTTCCGCACCGCCTTTGCCGACGCGCTGAACAACAAAGGCCCCAGCTGGATCGAGTGCTGCATCGGCAAGGACGAAAAGGTGCTGCCCATGATCCCCGGCGGCGCCACCGTTGACAACATCATCATGCGATAAGGAGGGCTGAGGGAATGAGCAACAAAATTCACGACCGCAAGATCATCAGCCTTCTGGTGGAAAACAACTCCGGCGTGCTGGCCCGTGTCTGCAGCCTGTTCTGCCGCCGCGGCTTCAACATCGACAGCCTGACCGTTTCCACCACCAACGACCCCACCATCAGCCGCATCACCCTGACAGTGCACAACGACGAGCAGGTGCTGAACCAGATCATTCTGCAGACCGCCCGCCTTGTGGAAACCAAACAGGTATTTGTGCTGGACGAAAGCAACAGCCTGCTGCAGGAGCTGCTGCTTTTGAAGGTAGCCGCCGACGTCAGCAACCGTGTGGAGCTGCGGGAGATCGGTGCCATTTACAAGGCAAAGATCATCGACCTGTCGCCCGACAGCATGGTGTTTGAGCTGACCGGCAAGCCTTCGAAGATCGATGCATTCCTGAACATGTTCGAGGAATACACCATTCTGGAAATGTGCCGCACCGGCGTTACCGCCATGGAGCGCGGCGGCATGCACCAGCACATGCAGAAACCCGCCGAAACGGTAAGTCAGGCGCAGATGGATCTGCTGGGCATGGTGATCCGTTAACCATCAACCATTGTTTTTCCGACCGCACAAACCGGCTTTCCGCCCCTTTGCAACGGCCGAAGAGCATAAAACACAAAACCTTTCAACAAATTGGGAAAGTACAAAGGAGTAATGTATTATGGCAATCAAGAAGTACTACGACACCGACTGCAATCTGGGCATGCTGGACGGCAAGACCGTGGCCGTGATCGGCTTTGGCAGCCAGGGCCACGCCCACTCTGAAAACCTGGCCGAAAGCGGCGTGAACGTTGTTGTCGGCCTGCGCAAGGGCAGCGCCCACTGGGCCAAAGCAGCCGCCTTTGCCGAAACCTGCCCCAACTTCAAGGTGATGGAAGTGGAAGAGGCCGCCAAGGCCGGCGACGTTGTGATGATGCTGGTGCCCGATGAGGTTTGCGCCGACATCTACAACAAGCAGGTTGCCCCCTACATGACCGAAGGCAAGGCTTTGGCCTTTGCTCACGGCTTCAACATCCACTTCAAGGCCATTGTGCCCCCCGCCAACGTGGACGTGATCATGATCGCCCCCAAGGGCCCCGGCCACACCGTGCGCACCCAGTATCTGCAGGGCCGCGGCGTGCCCAGCCTGATCTGCGTCGAGCAGAACTACACCGGCAAAGCCAAGGACATTGCTCTGGCTTACGCTTCC
>JAFULE010000046.1 GCA_017483235.1 Faecalibacterium sp.
GCGAGAACGCCAAGGCTGCTGTTGCCGCTATGAACAACGGCGACGTGGTGCTGTTGCAGACCACCCGCTTCCGCAAGGAAGAAACCAAGAATATCGAAACCTTCAGCCAGGATCTGGCTTCCCTGTGCGACGCTTACGTGGACGATGCCTTCGGCAGCTGCCACCGCGCCCACTGCTCCACCGCCGGTGTGACCGACTACGTCAAGGACACCGCCGTGGGCTACCTGATGGAGAAGGAGATCAAGTATCTGGGCAACGCCGTGAACGATCCCGAGCGTCCCTTCACCGCCATTCTGGGCGGCGCCAAGATCGCCGACAAGCTGAATGTCATCGACAACCTGCTGGAGAAGGTCTATACCCTGATCATCGGCGGCGGCATGGCCTACACCTTCATCAAGGCTCAGGGCTATGAGATCGGCAAGAGCATGTGCGACGACAGCAAGCTGGAGTACTGCAAGCAGATGATGGCCAAGGCCCAGGCCAAGGGTGTGAAGCTGCTGCTGCCCGTGGACGCTGTGACCATCGCCGACTTCCCCTCCCCCATCGACGCCCCCGTCGAGACCGTTGTCTGCGACATCACCGCTATGCCTGCTGACCGCGAGGGCTGCGACATCGGCCCCAAGACCCGCGAGCTGTACGCCGAGGCTGTTAAGGCCAGCAAGACCGTTGTCTGGAACGGCCCCATGGGCGTGTTCGAGAACCCCACTCGGGCCGCCGGCACCCTGCGCGTTGCCGAGGCTATGGCCGCCAGCGATGCCACCACCGTCATCGGCGGCGGCGACAGTGCTGCTGCCGTGCAGCAGATGGGTCTGGGCGACAAGATGACCCACATCTCCACCGGCGGCGGCGCCAGCCTGGAGTATCTGGAGGGCAAGGACCTGCCCGGCATCGCCGTGATCCAGAAGGCTTGATCCACTCCCCGCAACCCGTATCAGTGGCGCGGCGGCCGTATCGCCGCCGCGCTTTTTGTTTCGAAGAAACGACAAAAGGAGAGAAGAACTTATGGATAAGCTGAATCGCAAAGCCGTGATCGCCGGCAACTGGAAGATGAACAAGACCGCCACCGAGGCCAAGGTACTGATCAGCGAGCTGATCCCCGCTGTGAAGGATGCCACCTGCGATGTGGTCATCTGCACCCCGTACACCACTCTGGCCACCGCTGTCGAAATGACCAAGGGTACCAACATCAAGGTCGGCGCTGAAAACGTACATTACGAAAAGAGCGGTGCCTTTACCGGCGAGATCAGCGCCGATATGCTGCTGGATCTGGGCGTTGAGTATGTGGTCATCGGCCACAGCGAGCGCCGCCAGTACTTTGGCGAGACCGACCAGACCGTGAACAAGCGCACCGTGGCCGCCCTGAACGCCGGTCTGAAGGTGATTCTGTGCGTGGGCGAAAGCCTGCAGCAGCGCGAAGAGGGCGTGACCGAAGAGCTGGTGCGCATGCAGACCAAGATTGCTCTGCGTGGCGTGACCGCCGAACAGATGGCCAATGTGATCATTGCCTACGAGCCCGTGTGGGCCATCGGCACCGGCAAGACCGCTACCAGCGAACAGGCTCAGGAGGTCTGTGCCCAGATCCGCAAGGTGGTGGGCGAGCTGTACGGTGAGGCCGTGGCGAAGAGCACCACCATTCAGTACGGCGGCAGCATGAACGCCCAGAACGCCGAAGAGCTGGTTGCCAAGCCCGATGTGGACGGCGGCCTGATCGGCGGCGCCAGCCTGAAGGCAGCCGACTTTGCGGTGATCGTTGCCGCAGCCAGCAACGGCTGATTTTCCCTTTGCAAAGATGGCCCGGCCACGCCGTACATCGGCCGCGGTCGGGCCTTTTTTCTGCCTGTCTGCGTTGACAAAGGCAGTGCAGTAGCCTATACTGAACTGTAGTTTGAAATTAAAGGAGTCTTTCCTATGTCAAAAAAACCTGTTATGCTTTGCATTCTGGACGGCTTCGGCTGGGTGCCTGAGCAGACCCATGGCAACGCCATTGCCGCCGCCAACAAGCCCAATCTGGACAAGCTGTTTGCCAGCTGCCCCTACACCACCATTGGTGCTTCCGGCATGAGCGTCGGCCTGCCCGACGGCCAGATGGGCAACAGCGAGGTGGGCCACACCAACATCGGTGCCGGCCGCATTGTGTACCAGCAGCTGACCCTGATCACCAAGTCCATTCAGGACGGTGAGATGCAGAAAAACCCGGTTCTGGTCAAGAACATGAAGGCCGCCATTGATGCCGGCAAGGCCATTCATTTTATGGGCCTGATGGGCAACGGCGGCGTACACAGCCACGAGGAGCACCTGTTCGGTCTGCTGGATATGGCCAAGGCCATGGGCGCCGACAAGGTGTATGTGCACGCCATTATGGACGGCCGCGACACCGACCCCCGCGACGGCAAGCCGTTTTTGCAGAATGTGCAGGACAAGCTGGATGCCATCGGCCTGGGCACCATTGCTACCGTGACCGGCCGCTACTACGCCATGGACCGCGACAGCAACTGGGACCGTGAGGAAAAGGCCTACGCCGCCTTTGTGTACGGCGAGGGCGACAAGGCCGCCGACTGGACGGAATGCATCGAGCGCAGCTACGAAAACGGTGTGACCGACGAGTTCGTGGTGCCCTGTGTTACCTGCGAGGGCGGCCGTGTGACCGAGGGCGACACCATTGTGTTCCTGAACTTCCGCCCCGACCGTGCCCGCCAGATGACCCGCATCTTTGTGGACGACAACTTTACCGGCTTTGAGCGCCGCTACGGCCGTTTCCCGGTCAACTACGTCTGCATGGCTCAGTACGATGCCACCATGCCCAACTGCGAAGTGGCCTACCCTCCCGTTGACCTGAGCAACGTAATGGGTGAATACCTGAGCAAGCTGGGCAAAACCCAGCTGCGCATTGCCGAAACCGAGAAGTACGCCCACGTAACCTTCTTCTACAACGGCGGCGTCGAGGCCCCCTACGAAGGCGAGGATCGCTGCGTGATCCCCAGCCCCAAAGTAGCCACCTACGACCTGAAGCCCGAGATGAGCGCCCCCGAGGTTGCTGAGGAATGCGTGAAGCGGATCGAGAGCGACAAGTACGATGTAATCATTCTGAACTTTGCCAACTGCGACATGGTGGGCCACACCGGCGTATTCGAAGCCGCTGTCAAGGCTGTTGAAGCCGTGGACACTGCCGCCGGCAAGGTGATCGACGCCGTTCTGGCCAAGGGCGGCGCGGTGATCCTGACCGCCGACCACGGCAACGCCGACAAGATGCTGAACGAGGACAACACCCCCTTTACCGCCCACACCACCAACGTGGTGCCCTGCCTGATTGCCGGCTGCGGCGATCTGAAGCTGCGCGAGGGCGGCGTGCTGAGCGACCTGGTGCCCACTATGCTGGAGATCATGCAGGTGGAACAGCCCAAGGAAATGACCGGCAAGAGCCTGATCGTGAAATAAACCGTTTAAAAGCAAAACAAAGCCCTGCGGCCGCTGCCGCAGGGCTTTTGTGTTTTTATTGCTGCACCTCGTGTGCCTGCAGCCATGCAAGCAGACCGTCACAATCCACCGTGCCGGCTGCCACATCCAGCACGATCTGCACCAGTTCGGGCTGGGTATAGAAAAGCTGCACCCCATTCAGGGCCAAAAACACCAGCATGGTGTGGACGCCAATGCGCTTATTGCCATCGACAAAGGGATGGTTTTTGATCAGTCCATAACCCAATCGGGCCGCCTTTTGCTGCAATGTAGGGTACACTTCGTATCCGCCAAACTGCTGGAACGGTGCTGCAAGGGCCGATTCCAGCAAAGCCTCGTCCCGCACGCCGTCGCTGCCGCCGGTTTGCAGCACCAAAGGCCGATGCAGCAGCAATACCTGCCGCCGTGTCAGCATTTTCATTGGGCAAGCACCTCGTATGCTTCGTGATTTTGCTGCAGCAGCTGCTGCGATGCCGCTGTCATTTCTTCGTCCGACACCGGCTGCAGTCCGGGCCAAAAAAGCTCGTCTGTCGTTTTCTGTTCCATTGCAAATTCCTCTGTTTATTCATGCAGATATTTTTCCAGCGTATGCAGCAGCGTTTCGCCCCGGATGGGCTTTGCCACATGGTCATTCATGCCGGCAGAGATCACAGCGGTGAGGCTATCGCTGAATGCACGGGCACTTACCGCAATGATGGGGATGGTTTTGGCCTGCGGATGGCCCGAAATGCGAATGGCACGGGCAGCTTCGTAGCCGTCCATCACCGGCATGCGGATATCCATCAGGATAGCGGAATAGGTGCCCGGCATGGCCGAGCTGAACTGTTCCACTGCCTGTTCGCCGTTTTCGGCCCGGTCCACCTCCAGATGGGCCCGGTGCAGCAGCTCAATGGCCACCTCGGCGCTCATATCCTCGTCTTCCACCATCAGCACCCTGTGGCCGGTGAAATCATATTCGTTTTCGGCGCGGTGTTGGGCCATGCGTTCCACCACTGCTTCCAGCACCTGCCGCACCTTTTCCTCCTGCAGGGGGGCAGCCACATATTCGTTGGCTCCGGCAGCAATGGCCTGGGTGGCCATCTCTTCGCTGTCCTCTTCTCCCACCGCCACGATGGGGATCTCGATGCTGTCGAACAGGCGGCGGGCGGCACGGGTCTGTTCCATTACGTCGGGGCTCACCTGCTGCCAGCAGGCAAAACCCACATTGTAGGGCCGCCCCTCGGCTCGGGCAGCGGTCAACATGCCCATCAGTTGGCGGCTGTCGGTTTCGTCGTAGGGCACCCCCAGATAGGTCAGCAGGTTACCCACCGGTGCACGTGCCTGACGGTTCGGCCCGCCCACAATGGCCCGCACCATGCGGTAGCGGCCACTGATTTCGGTTGCCGGGCAGCCAAAGGGCAGCCGCACCGTAAAGGTGGTGCCCTGCCACTTGGCGCTTTGGCAGTCGATGCTGCCATTCATCCATTCCACCAGATTTTTGGTAATGGCAAGGCCCAGGCCGCTGCCGCCATGCCGGGCAGCGGTAGCATCGTCCTCCTGCTCAAAGGGTTGATACAGGCGGGCCTTCATCTCGCTGCTCATACCGCAGCCGGTGTCAGCCACCTTAAATTCCAGAACTGCCTGCCCGGCGCTCAACTCCGGCTGGCTTACCGTAAGCTGGATCGAGCCGCCGGGTGGGGTAAACTTGCAGGCATTGGACATCAGATTCATTAAAATCTGGCTCAGCCGCAGCGCATCGCCCACCAGCTCGTACTGGGTCACGCTGGGGTCAAACTGCAGCTCAAACCGTTGATATTTGCCCGCACACTGCTCAGCGTACATATCCCGGATGCCATCCATCACCTGCCGCAGCGAGAAAGGCTCGCGGGCAATGCGCAGCTTTTCGTTTTCGATGGCGGCCATATCCAGCACATCATTTACAATGCCGATCAGCGCCTGCGAGGCATTGTCGATCCGGTTCAAATATTCCTCGACCCGGTGTGCCTCCCATACATGCTGACGGGCCAGCGCCACCGAGCCGGAAATGGCACTGATGGGGGTGCGCAGTTCATGGGTGATATTGGACAGAAAACGCCCCTTGGCTTTGCTGGCGTGTTCGGCCTCGGCGGTTACCTCGGCCAGTTCTTCATTTTTGCGGGCCAGCAGCTCGTTGGTACGCCCCACCGCCCGCAGATACAGCACTGCGGCCAGTACGGCAAAGGCAAACAGCATGACCGCCGCGGTGATCAGCACCGTGCGGCCGTTGGCCTGCCAGAAGGTGGGCACATAGTTCAGATACTCCGCATCGCGGGGCAATGCGCTGCGGGGAATGCCGAATTTCTGCACCACCGCATAATCCAGCAGATACTGGGTAGGGCTGTCCATCTGCACCGGAATGGCAGCCGGGTCGGTGCCGTTCAGGATCTGGCTGACCATACGGCCCGCAATGGCACCCGATTCATAGTGGGACACCACATAGCCGCCCAGCACCCCGCAGCCGATACCTGCACTGACAAACCGGTAACAGGGCACCGGGGCGTACTGGGCGATCATGCTGCAGATCTGGTGATTGGTGTAGCTTTTCCCATTGCTGTCAGCCGAAGCGATCAGATAAATCAGAATGGTATCCTGCTGCACGGCGGCCAATTTCTGCTGCAGCCCGGCTTCGGTCAACAGCGACACATTGATCTCGCCAAATTCCAGCTGCGGATACTGCTCTGCCTGTGCATAAAACTGGGCCCGTTCCCCTTCGCCGGTTACGGTGTCATCCAGAATGGCCACCACCTTTTTGGCGGTGGGGTTGATCTGCAGTGCCAGCGCCATGTTGGTGCTGTAGCTGATCTGCTCCACCACACCGGTGGTCAGCGGATCACTTTGGGCAGCGCGGGCCACGTCCAGCTTATTGATGCCTTCAAACACCACCGGAAGATCGGCAAACAGCGTATCTCGGTGGGTATTGACAAACTTCAGTGCATCATCGTCGCCCACGATCACTGCGTCGTATGGAGGGCTGTTGTTCAGCAGATGCTCGGTCTGCTGATAAAACAGCTGCTGACTGACCGATGTATTGATCGACTTGGTATCCATGCAGCGCACCGTAAGGGTAACATCCTCACCCAGTGCGTCCTGAATGCCCTGCAGCTGCTGGGGTACAGTAGGCCATGCATAGGAATAGCTGGTGATGAACAGTACCCGGGGGCCACCGGCACCCGCAGCCCATGCCGGCGCAGCCCACATCAGCAGCGCCGCCGCCAGCACAGCCAGCAGCACCGCCGCCCGTTTGAATGGTTTTACAATGCACATAAGCCCACCCCTTTTCCGCCGGCAGGCACACAGCCTGCGGGCAGCAAACACTTTGCCAATATATCTGTTATTATTTCATAAAATTTATTGCATTACAAGCCGTTTCCCGGCATATTTTGCTGTTTTGGGGGATACACACCACGCCTCTTTATGGTATACTGATCAATAGGATATCATGCGGTTTTGCCGCAAACACAACAAAAGAATAAAGGAGCGAGCTTACTATGAATAAGATCACCACCCAAATGGTTACCGTTGGCGACAGCTGCTTTGAACAGTACGTCATCACCGACGCCGCTGCCGGCACCGAGTTGACCATTACCCCCGAGCGCGGCGGTATGATCACCGGCTTTACCCTGAACGGCGAGGAATTTTTGTGGCGTCGTTACCCCAACTTCGGCGAGGTAAATCGCCCCCGCTTTGCCATTCCCATTCTGTTCCCCACCTGCCAGAAGTGCGACAATGGCGTACTGACCTTTGACGGTGTGAACTACCCCATGGAGATCCACGGTCTGGCCGCATTGTGCCCCTGGGAGGTTGACAGCGTTGGCGCCGACGGCGTTACCCTGACCTTGGAAGCCACCCCGCTGACCAAGTTTATGTATCCCTTCGATTTTACCCTGATGATCACCTACAACCTGAAGGGCAACACCGCCACCCTTGGTCTGACCGTGATCAACGACGACACCAAGCCCATGCCCTTCAGCTTTGGCTACCACCCCTACTTCTGCACCAGTGCGCTGGAGAATGTGGAATTTGACATCAAGTGTGCCACCTACAGCACCGACCCCAAGAGCATGACCCCCGCCCCCGAAAAAATCACCCTGCCCCGTGACGAAGGCGTGGACAACAGCTGCCGCATGCTGACCGGCGTGCAGTTCCCCATGGTAATGACCGACAAGGGTAACGGCCATAAGGTGACCATCAACGCCGACGAATACTTCACCAACGGCATTCTGTGGCAGCAGGACGCCGAGAACTTTGTTTGCATGGAGCCCTGGAACGGCTGGGCCAACAGCGTGAACGAAGAAGGCAAGCACGAAATTCTCCAGCCGGGCGAAGCCATGTACAGCGAGTGGAGCATCACCATCGAAAAGATGTAAGCCCCTGCCCCGCTGCAGTTTTATCACCCACAACCCTGTGGCGCTGCCTTTTCAGGCAGCGCCACTTTTGGTATTTCATCTATATATTTTCAAGTCGGAACAGCAACTTCAAATAGTGCGCAGTGCAAAAAAAGGAAACCCTCGAGTCGAAGGCTTCCTTTTTTGTGTTATCCGATAAAAGCGGTTCAGCTGCGCTCGGCCCAGTCCATGCTGCGGCCCA